>CALWHD010000136.1 GCA_944380235.1 uncultured Blautia sp. | reverse complement strand
GCCTCGTAAAACCGGATATTCGCACGGGGCATCCCGGATAGCTCTTCGATTTCCCTGATCGTCATTTTCCTCCCCCTCCTGTTCTGCAGCGCCTTCCCGTATACCACATACTAGTCTGCCTATACACCTTCTGGATACAAAATAAGCTGTCAAGCCACTTTACAGTCAAGCGAAACTTCTCTCGCCCCGCACATATCTCTCGATTTTCGCAAGATAATCTTCCAGGAGCTCCAGTACCCCTGTCTGCTCCAGCACCTCTCTCTCTGCCTTATAGACCTCAATCCATATATCCTTCTCCTCTTCCCGGCAGATATCCCGACATTGCTGCAGTTTTTGCAGCGCTTCGTCAGAAATCAGCGTTTCCAGCTCTCCGAAATCAGCAATCTCAAATATTTCCGCCAGCGTCATTGGGCGCATCATAAAAAAGCTGGCTCCACAGAGATCCTTCCGGGAATTTACTCTCAGTTCCCATCTCAATGCTTCCAAAAGCCCATATGCCCGCCCTTCCTCTTTGGCTTCCATCTCACGCAGAAAATCACACAGTTTGGGAAGCACATAGTGCTGCTGAAAATCTTCATGGTCAATCTCATTCATAATAAGACAGATCAGCCGGATCCAGTCCTCATTGACCGGTCTGGCAAAGACAGGCAGGTATTTTCTTTTTCCCCATCCGCCGTCCTAATCAGAGGCGTCCAGCCACTCTCCAGGAAACATTCCCAGTCAAATTCTCCCTCATACTTTACCTGTCGGCAAAGCCAGTATAAGATCACACTGTCCTGCCTGGGCCACACCCAGGTCCCCTGTCTCCTAAACAAATATCGGAACAAAATCTCTTCGGCCCTCTCATTCTCCCCAGTCAGTTTTCGATAGGACACCATGTCTTTCATCTTTTTAAACGACAGAACCGGGTTACTCATCCACATAACCTCCGCAGCATAATCCACGCAGACCGCTGCTGCAGCCCCAATAAGGCCAGGCAGCGTTTCCCACATCTCCAGCCATACTGTGGCCATAAATTCATCCAGGGACTCAAAGATTCTTTGGAAACAGTCCTTCTCTTTCTCCTCTATCCTTTTTAAGATTTCAAAGCCGCCCGGATCCTGCAGAAACTCCCGGACATACCAGGGTCTTCCTTCTTCAATCGCCGCATGGAGCAGACCCTCGTCCTCCTCTGTAAACCTGTACCGCTTCAACTCTATCTCCACGTCAGACCAGATCTCTTGATCAAAAAGCCCTAACAGGCGTTCGCGCCCTTCAGCCTTTGCCCTGAAATATTCGCTCTCCTCCGGCGATAACCGACGCAGCTCCTCATAATCCCCTTTTATCTTTATCAATGGCTCTTCATAATACCGGCCGGTAATCTCTTCAATCTGCTCTTTAAACTTCCGGGTATAATAAAGCCCGTAATCCTTCAAAATATAGGGAATACTGTCCACCAGCACATCCTGGGCAACCCAGAACTCCCTGTATCTATATTCTGCCAAGGTATCCAGAAGAATCTGCTTCAAATACCTTTTCATGTACTGACGGCGCCCCTTCTCAATACTGTGGAAAACTTCCGGATATGCCTTCTCAAGCTCCCAAAAACCACAGTATTCCGGAAACAGGATACAATGTTCCCAATATTTCTGCAGCATAATCTCCCCGTTAAAATGCATCCCACATTTTTCACATTCTATGAGAAGCCCTACAAAATCCTCCATCTCATTAGGACCGTCGATGATGACCTCCCCATCCTCTTCCCCCCGTCTGCCCATTTCCAGGCGATCAAAAAAGGTTTCCACGTACTCCTTAATAAACTTCCACACCCGGCTTCCCGGCCTCTTTGACGATGTCCGCATCAGATGAAAAGCACGCCTGCTCCAGTAACCGCCTCCATCCCAGGGACTTTCCCAAAAACCAGGTCCTTCATAGCCCTGCTGCCTCATCGGCAGTGTATAAAACTCCTCTACACACCGCTTTTCCATCTGTTCATCCACGCGGCAATCCATCCCCTTAAAGTGTTCCAAAAGCATCAAAAGCTGATCATAATAGATACTGCACGCCGCCAGACGCGGAACATAGTATTCACGATTCATTGATAAATAGTCCAGCAGGAAATCCAGCACGGATGGATTTTCAAAATCCAGGCTGATCTCATCTGATTCTTCGTCGAAATAAGTAAATACGACTGTCTCTTCCAGCTCAGAAACACAGGCTTCAAAGGCCTTCGGTGCCTCTTCTCCCGCATATCTTCGCACATAACTCCCATAGGTTTCACGGATATCCGACAGAAGGGCCGGCGTATGGGAAATAGCTGCGATCAGTGCGGTGACTCTGGCTTCCTCTGATAATTCCCGGAACACGCCTTCCCACATCCGTTCCGGGTATTCTATCCACGCCTTCAGCTCTTTCGCATATTCCATCGGCTGATAATCCGCCGGATGACATTCTTTAAAAAACTGTTCGATCACCCTGGGACTGTATCCTGCATGATTTACCAGCCAGTCGCAGCACCAGAAAATGCTCTGTACATAGTCCCACTCCAGATCTGCCGCCTGCAGATGAGCAAACAGGATCCTTGCCTTCTCGGCATTCGTATAACCTTTCACTACACATTCCAGCTTCCGTCCCCGGATCAGGTCAGAAAGCTCCGGATTTTGATCCATCGCCTGCTGGACGATATACTCGCGGGATGTAATGATCAATCGTTTATTTTCTACTCCTTCGATCTGATAGATCAGATCCGAAAGACGCATACTTTCCCTGCGGCTTCTTTCCCGGTGAAGCACCGCTCCCCAATAATCATCCAGCACGAACACTTGCTTTGTATCCTCTTCCCAGACTTCTTCCAGCTCGTCCAGCCCAAAAACCCAGCAGAAGCCATCCCGTTGCCACTTCGTCCATTCTCCGTCCGTTGCTTTCTCCTCCGGATCCGGCTTCAGGAACCCTAGTGCCAGGATCCGTGCAATAGTCGTTTTCCCCATGCCAGGCTGACCAGACAGCACGACCACATGATCCTGCTCCAGCCGTTTCGCCGCCTCTTCATAAACATTCGTCTGCACAAACGACCGGCAGGCCTCCACCGCTTTTCTCCACTCTCTGGCATTTCGCATCCTCCTGCCCTTTTGTAAAGCATCTGCCAGAAGTTCTTCCAGGACGGCACCGTCCGGCATCCAAAGCCCGGTAAAATTCTTCTCGATCCACCGGTAATCCGGATCCGACAAAAGGCTGTTCAGCATATTTCCATCAATCAGATCCTCACTTTTTCGGATCCATCCTCCAAAAAGCTCTCGGATTTTCTCTGCTTCTCCGGCGCTTAGAGGCAGAGACACTACCAGAATGTAACGCTTCGGCTGAAGTTTCTCTACTTTTTTCACTTCGCCCTTCAGTTTTTTGAACAGATTCTGGAAGTCTTGATAGCATTTCGCCTGCAGGACAATGTTATCTTTTTCGTCATACCAGAATCCATCTTTCCCCTGGTCCTTTCCCTTCCGGTATGTCTGGAGTCGGATCCCCTCACGCTGTCCCACCACCTCACAGGCCAGCTTCTCAAACTGCTGCTCTTCCAGCTTATTGCCAAAATCATAACTTCTCATCTTTCGTCACCATCCGAAATGTCCGTCCGCTTGTCTCTTCTCAAGTATAGCAAATCCTTCTCCAAAAGAAAATACAGGACAGCATCCCGCCTGTCCTGTATCATTTCACTTCATATTATATTACTGTGTCGGGCACCTCTTTATACAGCCGGCTCTCCCGCTTTCTTCCGGATCAGTTCCTTTCCGGATGTGTATACGATAGTTACGCCCAGGATCATCAGAAGCACAGCCACGATCAGCTGCAGGCCTTCCACCATAAACACACCTGTTCCGGCTGAGAAAGCCTGAACCAGCGCGATAAACCTCTGGATCAGCGCCG
>CALWHD010000135.1 GCA_944380235.1 uncultured Blautia sp. | reverse complement strand
GGACGTTCCTTTTTGGCAATGGCATCGTATGGACAGACTGCCTTACATTTTCCGCATTTAATACATTTTTCCTGATCAATGATCGACTTTCCTTTCACAATGGTGATGGCACCCTTGGGACAAATTTCTTTACAGGGATGTGCCACACAGCCTCTGCACATATTAGACACCTCATACATTTTTGGTTCACAGGCATCACAGGCGGATGGTATCACCTGCATCAAAGGCGGTTCATAATATTTTTCGTCAATGTTGCTGGCTTCCAGCCCTGCCGTAATATGTACCGCAGTATTTTCCGGACGCAGAGACATGCCCATTGCCAGACGTACTCGCTCACTTGCCACAGCTCTTTCCCTGTAAATGCTTTCTCTGTAGGTTGCCCGTTCCTGTACTATGTGATATGGAATAGCCTCAATATCTGCAACCAGGTTTTCCGGTTCTGACTCGAATCCCACCCTGGCAATCTCACGGAACACCTGACGGCGGATTCTTTTTACATTAGTATCTAATCCTCTCATTACTATTCTGCTTCCTTTCCTTTTTTATGAAATCCCGCAGCAAGACTGACGCGCTGGCGCTGTCTCATTTCACTTGCTTTATCATACCTCTGTTTATGCTATAATTTCAAGAAAATCCAGGTATTTTATTTCATACAAAGAAAAGAATATGCTATAATCAAAGACACTACAAGGAATAAAGGAGTCTTTTTATGAACTTTTTTAAATCTGATTTTAACAGAAGCTCTTCTCTTCTCCCACCCGTGCTCTCCGGCGGGACACTGAAATGGATCGCTCTTATCACTATGCTGATCGATCATATAGGAGCAGTAATCCTGGAAAAAGGTGTGATCTACGCCTACAATATGCAGCTTCCTGCTGCTGCCTCCTACGAGACAGCACTGCTGTTCTCCCATATAGATTCTGTACTCCGCAAAATAGGACGGATTTCTTTTCCCATTTTCTGCTTTCTGCTGGTAGAGGGCTTTTTCCATACTTCCAGCAAAAAGAAATATTCTCTGCGCCTTTTTTTCTTTGCACTTCTGACAGAATTTCCCTTTGATCTGGCTTTTCGGGGCAGTATTCTGGAATTTTCCTACCAGAATGTGCTTTTTACCCTGCTTTTTGGTTTTCTTACCATCTGGGCAATGGACTGGTGCAGAGAAAAGCAGACGGCTCTGGCAGTTTTTCCTGCCGCTTTGGGAATCTTTGCCGGTTATGTTTTTCATGCAGATTATGACTGGAAAGGAATTGTACTGATCATCATATTTTATTTGTTTTATTTCTATCCTCTGGAAAAAACAGTCATCGGATGCCTGGCACTTTTATGGGAGCCATTTGCCTGCTTTGCTTTCATTCCTATTAACCTGTATAATCACCAGAAGGGCAAAAGTCTGAAATATTTTTTCTATCTTTTTTATCCTGTCCATCTGCTGGTTCTCTTTCTTATCCGTTACGGTCTTTTTGGAATATGAAAATTCCGCAGGAAATCAGGATTTTCCTGTATTTTCCTGCGGAATCTTATCAGTCTTCTCTTTTCTCTACAACTTCATTTTTATTCTTGTAAATGCTGTTTGCCGGAACCACGCCTCTTACAGAAGACAAAGGATAAATGTTGCTGTGGCTTCCCACAACAGTGCCTGGATTCAAGACAGAACCGCAGCCCACCTCCACTTCATCTCCCAACATTGCCCCGAATTTTTTCAGTCCGGTTTCAATCCTTATTTCTTTCCCTTTTACCACTACCAGTTTTTTATCTGACTTCACATTAGAAGTAATGGAACCTGCTCCCATATGGGATTTGTAACCTAAAATGGAATCTCCAACGTAATTGTAATGCGGAACCTGTACTTTATCAAAAAGGATCACATTTTTTAACTCTGTAGAATTTCCTACCACAGCCCCTTCTCCTACCAGGGCGTTTCCTCTGATGAAAGCGCAGTGGCGCACTTCTGCTTCTTTTCCGATGATGGCAGGACCGTTAATATAAGCCGTGGGAGCTACCTTTGCAGATTTGGCGATCCACACATTTTCACCTTTTTTCTCATACTCTTCTTCACTTAAAGTATTTCCAAGCTCCAGGATAAAACTGCTGATCTGAGGAAGAACCTCCCAGGGATATGTCTTGCTCTCTAAAAGTTCTTTTGCAAGAGTTTTGCTTAAGTCTGCATACAATTCACTGATTTTTAACTGCTCCATTTTTCATTCCTTTCCCGAAGCCTCTGTTATACCGCTCCGAATACCTGATTTTCATTTGCTGCTGCCTGTGTTTTCCCTCCAGATGCCGGCTTCTTTCCGCCTGATCGGGAAGAACCTCCCCTGTGGGATTTTCCGGCAGTATAGTAGACAGATGCTGCATCAAAATACTGCTTCAGCGCCAGCTGATTGCGCAGATCCATCACACCTTTTGTACGCGTACGGATAAAATTTTCCAGTTTTACCATATATTCTTCTGAGGTAATGCTCCCCTCTGCCACATAAGTCAGTCCTTTTTCCCAGCTGGCAGTCAACTCGGGGTTTAAAAGAGAACGAATCGACCCATTGACTACATCGAAGATCATTTCTCCCAAAAGAGTAGGGGTGATAACTTGTGTTTTCTTGTTCAATGCCAGATATTTTATGGTCACCAGTTTTTTCAGAATCTCTGCTCTGGTGGCACTGGTTCCGATTCCGCTCCCCTTGATCTGGGCACGCAGTTCTTCATCCTCGATGAGCTGCCCTGCATTTTCCATGGCAAGGATCATAGAACCAGAAGTATATCTCTTGGGAGGTGATGTTTCCCCTTCCTTTATGTAAAAATCCGATACCGGAATCCTGCTCCCTTTTTTTACTCCCTGGATGATCTCCAGAAAAGAGGTATCCTCCGCCTGTTCTTCTTCCTGGGTATTTTCTTCCTTTTTCTTTCCAAAAGAATACCCTGCAACTTTCAAATAGCCTTCTGAAACAAGAATTTTGAAAGAAGAAAAGAGTTTCTCTTTCTCTATTTCTGTGGCTATGGTAATCTTCTGATACACTGCAGGAGGATAAAAAATACTCAGAAATCTTCTGACGATCACCTCATACACCTTTACTGCAGCAGGGTTCAGTGTCTTTAAAGCTCCCATACCCTGCCCTGTAGGG
>CALWHD010000134.1 GCA_944380235.1 uncultured Blautia sp. | reverse complement strand
TTAGTGTTAATGAGCTTGTCATAGCACAGAGCGTATCCAAGTCCTTCATCCACCAATAGAGAAGCGTTAAAAAGCAGGTTGTAAGTGGCCACGATATGCAGTTCTGACTCTTCCCGCTGAAGCCATTTATAGGAAAAAACGTCTGGATTGGTGCGAATCAGTGTATTTTGCAAGGGAGAAGTTACATATACCAGCAAGGACTGAGGAATCTACGCCCTAGTAAAATATTTGACGAATGAAGTTGACTTGAAAGGGTTTTCGGCGGCAGATCTGGTAGTGGGAAAAGCGGCAGCACTGTTGCTGGTCCGGAAATCTTAAATGAAGCACGCACAGAAGTTTGCATGATAGAGCAGTGCGTTGCCCATACAGTAACCTGCGACGGAAAATAAAGGTAGCGCCTGACACGCCGGTTCCGACCAAAATTCTTTTTACTTCCTTATGGGACGCTGCCTTAATACAGCAGCCTTTTTTGTAAAAAAAAATAATTTGTCTGCATCTGGATGAAAATCAGATGCAGCTGTGTTATGATAAGAAAAACAGTGAGAACGAAAAGCGGGAGAGAGAATACACCAATGGAAAGAGAATCTAATTATGAAAAAGTGTTCGCCACATTCCGAAAATGGTTTGTGGAAAGCAATCAGGAGAAAACGGCAAAAAAATTGGGACTTCGGATGGATGATGACTGGCTGTATCTTCCTTTTTTTAATGAGCCGTGCATGGTAAACAGAAAAAATGGAACTATTGTCAGTGAAAAAGGACAACCAGTCTCTGTGACGGACAGACTCACCATCATGCATCATCTTCATTACTACCAGGAGGCAGCTGCAGACAGTACAAAGAAGATTCCCTTCCGGGAAATCCGGGAGGCTGCGGTATTCGAACATGCCTACATCAAAAGCGCGGTGGAACCTTTGGTAAAAGCGTTTTCAGGCTGCCCGGAAAAGCTTCTGCAAAGTGGAATTGCAATGGGAGGCAGAAAGGAAAAATACGGTGATGTATCGGTTACGCTCCAGGCATTTCCAAAAATCAGCCTCACCTATATATTCTGGGACGCAGATGAAGAATTTCCGGCATCAGCAAATATTCTTTTTGATGATCAGATCGCCAGGTGGACTCACCCGGAAAGTGTGCCTGTGCTTGCGCAGACAGGGACCGAAAGACTAATAGAACAGGCATTTGGAGAAAAGCTTCAGAAGCGTATTTAAGATATAGATTACAGTGCTTCTTCAGGTTGACTTTTCTGATCGAAAATTATATAATAATGAAGGCTGATAAAGCGAAAAATATAGTTGAAAATCTCTTATGGAAGCAGTTGAAATTCCTGCGCAAGTCCGTTACTGTAAAGCCAGATACATAGGATTTTCAAGAATCAGAAAAGTAGTCTGCGGCAACCGGATACTTTTCAGCAGTAAAAGAGAGTATCCCCCGTTGTCAGAAGGCAGCGGGGTTTTTCAATGTAGAAAATCATGCGGGGAGCCGGAAAATGGAACAGAAAAACGGACTGGAAGGCTATTACAGTATAAAAAATAATCAAAAGATGCGATTTGGATATACGACAGGTTCCTGTGCAGCAGGAGCAGCGAAGGCAGCGGTATCCATGCTTTTAAAAGGAGGAAAAGAGGAAAGTGTCTCTCTGATGACTCCGAAAGGAATTCTCCTGAATCTTAGGATTCTTCACATTGAGAAGGAGAAAGATCAGGTGACTTGTGCAGTAAAGAAATTTGCAGGAGACGATCCGGATGTTACAGACGGAATCGAGATATTTGTAAAAGCAGAAAAGACGGATACACCGGGAATCCGTATTGAAGGCGGCAAAGGTGTTGGGAGAGTAACCAAAAAAGGACTGGAACAGCCTGTGGGAAGTCCGGCAATTAATCATGTCCCCCGTGCTATGATTTTAAAAGAAACGGAGGAAATCTGCAGCGAGGCGGACTATGAAGGAGGACTTCTGCTGACAGTCAGCATTCCTGAAGGAGAGAAAATCGCAGGGAGAACCTTTAACCCAAGACTGGGCATTGAAGGCGGTATCTCTATTCTTGGAACATCAGGAATTGTGGAGCCTATGAGTGAAGCGGCACTGATAAAAAGTATTGAAGTAGAGATGCGGCAGAAAGTGGAAAATGGGGCGGAGTATCTCCTGGTTACCCCGGGAAATTATGGAGCTGCATATTTAAAGGCACACATGGATCTTCCCTTTGAAGAGAATATGAAATGCAGCAATTACGTGGGAGAAACCTTGGATATGGCAGTGGATATGGGAGTAAAAGGAATTTTATTTATCTCTCATATCGGCAAGTTTATTAAGGTGGCTGCCGGAATCATGAATACTCATTCCAGGTGTGCGGACGCAAGGGCAGAAGTCCTTGCCGCCAATGCAATACGTGCAGGTATTTCCCTTGAAGGTGCCAGGGAGATTTTAAATACGATTACTACAGACGAAGCGCTTGCTGTGATAAAAAGAGAGGGGCTGCTAAAGTCTGCCATGAAGGAAATAACAGACCGGGTGCTGTACTATCTTAATCACAGAGCTTATGACAGAATGCTTCTGGGAGCTGTATTGTTTTCAAATGAGTATGGCTATCTGGGAGAGACAGAACATGTGAAGGAGCTTGCAGGACTCTTAAAAGATCAATATAAACCACATAGATAAAAGGAGTAAAAACATGAACGGAAAACTGTATGGAGCAGGAGTAGGACCGGGAGATCCGGAATTGCTTACCATCAAAGCATTAAGACTTATTAAAGAAAATCATGTAATTGCCGTGCCGGGAAATGACATCAAGAAGAGCGTGGCTTATCAGATTGTAAAAGGCGCATATGAACAGCTGGATGAGAAAAAATTGATTCCAGTAGCAATGCCCATGACAAAAGATCCGGAAGTATTGGAGCAGAATCATAAAAAAGCAGCAGATGATGTTGAGGAATACCTGAAGAAGGGAGAGAATGTGGTTTTTCTTACCCTGGGTGATCCCACTGTTTATTCTACTTATCTTTATATACATAAAAGAATTCTGGAAAGAGGATATGAGGCGGAAATCATCAGCGGAATCACTTCTTTTACTGCTGTTGCCGCAAGACTGAATCTGGGACTGGTGGAGATGGCAGAGCCTCTTCATGTAATCCCGGCTACCTATAAAGCAGAGGAAATGGATCAGATTCTGGAACTTCCGGGGACGAAAGTGCTGATGAAGTCTGGAAAGAAAATGCAGCAGATAAAAGAAAGTATTGTAAGAAGCGGGCAGCAGGCTGTGATGATCGAGAACTGTGGGATGCCTGAGGAAAAAATTTACAGGTCTGCAGAGGAGATTCCAGAAACAGCAGGCTATTATTCACTGATTATTGTAAAAGAAAACGAAAAGAAAAAGGGGAGACAGTAATGGTACATTTTGTAGGTGCAGGCAGCGGAGCTGCTGATCTGATAACAGTCAGGGGAAAAAAACTTCTTGAGGAGGCGGATGTGATTATCTATGCCGGTTCTCTGGTCAATCCACAGCTTTTAGATTATGCAAAAGAAGGCTGCGAAATCTATAACAGTGCAAAAATGACACTGGAAGAAGTACTGGATGTAATGTTTGCCGCAGAAAAAGAAGGAAGGACAACGGTTCGTCTTCATACAGGAGATCCGTGCCTTTATGGTGCAATCCGAGAGCAGATGGATGTGCTGGATGAGCGAGGAATTCTTTATGACTATTGTCCGGGTGTGAGCTCCTTTTGCGGTGCGGCATCCGCTCTGAATCTGGAGTATACTCTTCCTGAGGTATCTCAGAGTGTGATCATTACACGCATGGCAGGACGTACCCCGGTTCCGGAGAAAGAAAACATAGAATCCTTTGCTGCCCATCATGCGACTATGGTAGTCTTCCTGAGTACAAGTATGCTGAGAGAGCTTTCGGACAGACTGATCGCAGGAGGGTATGAAGCGGATACACCTGCCGCGATTGTATATAAAGCTACCTGGGAGGACGAAAAGACATTTGTCTGTACTGTTGGAACACTTGCAGAAACAGCGGAAAAAAATCATATTACAAAGACAGCTCTCATGATTATCGGCGATGTAGTGGCGCATCATGGGTATGAGCGGTCAAAACTTTATGATCCTGGTTTTACTACAGAATTCC
>CALWHD010000133.1 GCA_944380235.1 uncultured Blautia sp. | reverse complement strand
GTTTGCTGATGTACTGGAAGAACTGTCTTCCGTCACCACGGCAGAAGATCTGGAAAAGCAGCCGGAACTTGGGGACAATAAGGAGGAGCTGGTTCTGACTTTTCATAGGAACACAGATGATTATACTGCTGTAGAGTTGATTTTTTATCAATATGATGGAAGTTACTGCATTCCTGTACTGGACGGAGTACAGTTGGATTGTGTCAGCAGAGAAGATGTAATATCACTAAAAGAAGCAATCAATTCAGTAATTCTGGACAGTGAGAACGGAGAGTAGAAAAATAGAAGCAGGTATTTTATTAAGAAAGAAAAGGCAGGTCTGGTATTCAGGCCTGCCTTTTCTGTTCCTTGCTTAAAAGAAGAAAGATTTTTTGAAAAACTTTTTTGGAAACAGCAGGAGGAAGCGATACCTGAAACGTATATCTGAACCATTAAAACAGGCATTGGACATAAAAAGGCATGGGTGCTATGATAAGTGCAGAAAAGTGAATGGGAGAATGACGGTTTTTATGAGTAGGGTTATGTTTACAAACAAACAATTAAAGGACATGATAATACCTCTTATCGCGGAACAGTTTCTGGTGATGCTGGTGGGGCTTGCAGATACATTTGTGGTAAGCTACGCAGGAGAGGCGGCGGTTTCCGGGGTTTCTCTGGTGAATTCTTTTAATACCATTTTTATTTTTCTGTTCACAGCCCTGGCGTCCGGAGGAGCAGTAATCGTCAGCCAGTATATTGGCAAGAAAAACACAGAAAAAGCGTCGGAGGCTGTCAGCCAGCTTCTGATGATCTCTGTCCTGTTTTCTGCAGCGGTGACTTTGCTGATCCTGGTATTTAATGAAGCGATTATCCGGGCAATTTTCGGCCGGGTAGAACAGGATGTGGAAAATGCCTGTATCACCTATCTTCGCATTTCCGCGTATTCCTATCCGGCACTGGCAGTCTATAATGGGGGAGCAGCGCTGTACCGGAGTGTTGGAAAGACCGGGACTACTATGAATATTTCTATTATCGCTAATGTGATCAATGTGGCGGGAAATCTGATCGGAGTCTTTGTGCTCCATGCAGGAGTGGCAGGAGTAGCATACCCTTCTCTGATTTCAAGAGTCTTTTCCGCAGCGGTGATTACCCTGCTCTGCTTCCGCGATCATGAGGGAGTGCGATACCGCTGGAGACATATCCTGGCATGGAAGGGCAAACTGCTGAAAACCATTATGGGAATTGCCGTGCCCAATGGTGTGGAGAGCGGTATCTTCCAGCTTGTGAAGGTAGGACTGAGCAGCATTGTGGCATTGTTTGGAACCAGCCAGATAGCTGCCAACGGCATTGCTCAGAGCATATGGAGCGTGGCATCTCTGGTCAGTGTGGCTATGGATGCAGTTTTCATTACAGTGATCGGTCAGTGCATGGGAGCAAGAGACGTGGAGCAGGCAGAAGCATATTTTAAAAAACTGATGAAACTTACCGTAGTAATCTCTCTTGCCTGGAATGGACTTATTGCGGCCCTAACTCCTCTGGTGGCAGAGGCTTACGCAGTATCAGATGTCACAAGACAGTATGTCCTGTATCTGGTACTGATCCATAATCTGGGAAATTCTATCCTGTTTCCCTTTGCAGATTGTCTGGGAAAAGGGCTTCGCGCGGCCGGAGATGTAAAATATACGGTTGGAATCTCTTTATTCACTACCATTGGAGTAAGATTGATCCTGTCTGTTCTCTTCGGAATAGTTTTTCATATGGAGGTCATCGGAATTGCTCTGGCAATGTTTATGGACTGGCTGGTAAGAGCGGTCCTTTTCTGGAACAGGTTCAAGAAAGGAAAATGGAAAACATTCCAGGTGATCTAAAAGAGGCAGATTATGAAGAAGAATGAAAATTCCTGCTGACAGTCAGAAAAGAAGGGGCTGTGATTAACACATTTCTAAGAGGTGTGATAAATGGAAAGGAGAAAAACATGAAATATACAAATTTAGGAAAATCAGATTTGAAAGTTTCCCGTATCTGTATGGGATGCATGGGATTCGGAGACGCAAAAAACGGGCAGCACAGCTGGACTATTGACGAGGAGCATTCACGTGAGATCATCCGCCAGGGCCTGAAAAAGGGAATCAATTTTTTTGATACAGCCATTGCCTATCAGAGTGGGACCAGTGAGCAGTATCTGGGAAGGGCGCTGAAAGATTTTGCAAAAAGAGATGAAGTAGTAGTAGCCACAAAGTTTCTTCCCAGAACACCAGAGGAGATAGAAAACGGGATTTCCGGACAGGAGCACATTGAGAGGATGATAAATAAAAGCCTGGAAAATCTGGGCATGGACTATGTGGATCTGTATATTTACCATATGTGGGATTATGAGACACCGCTGCATGACATTATGGAAGGTCTGAACAATGTGGTGAAAGCCGGAAAGGCAAGATATATTGGTATATCTAACTGTTTCGCTTACCAGCTTGCAAAGGCAAATGCTCTGGCAGAAAAAGAAGGCTTTGCGAAATTTGTATCTCTCCAGAGTCATTACAATCTGATCTTCCGGGAGGAGGAAAGAGAAATGGCAAAACTCTGCAGGGAAGATCAAATTGCTATGACTCCTTACAGCGCTCTGGCAGGAGGCAGACTTTCCAAGGCTCCGGGAGAGACTTCCAGGCGTCTGAAAGAGGACAGTTATGCGCGTCTGAAATATGACAAAACAGCAGAAGAGGACGGAAAGATTATTTCCCGTGTGGAGAAGCTGGCATTCAGACATGGGGTGTCCATGACAGAGATCGCTCTGGCATGGCTTCTTACAAAAGTGACTGCTCCGGTGGCAGGCGCTACCAAGCTGTCTCATGTGGAGGGAATGGTGAATGCGGTAAATGTGTCCCTGACAGATGAAGAGACTGCTTATCTGGAAGAACCTTATGTTCCGCACGATCTGGTGGGAGTTATGGCACAGAATACCGCAAAATCAGCGAAAGAAGAACATGTATGGTCCACGGGAAACCAGCAGATATAAAAAGCATATGTTTGCGAAAAATGTCCGTTATACAAAAAACTTCTCACAGGAAAAGTTTTTTCACCTGTGAGAAGTTTTTTTTGAGACAGACAGTGTAGTAGGTCACGCTGGCTTCAGGATCCCGGATAGGGATGATGAGCCGGTTTTCCGGTTTTCCGTCTGTTTCCATGGTGATATCGGAAACAAAGCATGGGAGGACAGAGGACGCCACCAGCTCATCCAGTGCAAAACGTTCGTTTTGTACCAGGAAACGAGAATGAGGCATTTTTTCTCTGGGCAGATGACTCCAAAAGCCTATGTCTGCATACAGAAGCATGTTCTTTCCGTCCATTTCCTTCATGGAGATTTCTGTTCTCCCTGCAAAAGGATGGGAGGGAGGAAGGGCGAAAAACAGAGTTTCTGTACCGGATTCCCGAAAAGTAAAGGTATCATCTTCCGGACGATACGGAAGAATGATGATCTGATACAATCCGGAGCGCAGTCCCTCCAGGAGGGGGGCACAGTCTTTGATTTCAGAAGAAACAGTCCTATCCGGATACATCCGTGTGGCATTCTGTACTGCCTTGATCAGGGGCATGGGGGCGCAGGAGCCTATGGAAATGGTGTGACTGGCACGATCCAGAGCTCGGACCCCTTCCAGCATATTCTGGGTTTCACCCAGGATTTTTTCGGCGTACTCTGCCGCAAGTTTTCCATTTTCATTAAATTCTAATTTATTTTTCCGGCGTGTGAAGAGCGGGACGCCGAATTCTGCTTCCAGTTTCTGCATGGAACGGGTCAGCGTGGGCTGGGACATATGGAGTTCTTCCGCTGCTTTGGAAAGGGTGCCGTATCTGGCAAAAGCTCTCATCTGTTCCAACTGAAATAATTCTATCATTTTTCTTTTACTCCTGTGTCTTTCCCGGAAGTTCCGGATATAATCCTCAGTGCCTTTTTAAACTGGAAGGTAAAGAGGACAGCTGTAAAGGAAACTGCCAGAAAATCAGCGATGGGCTCTGCCATGTATACAGCTTTCGTCTGATTTTGAGGCAAAAGGGCGGGCATGATATAGATCAAAGGAATAAGAAGCACAAATTTTCTCATGACAGCCACTGTGATAGAGGCTTTGGCATTCCCCAGAGAAGTAAAGGTCATCTGACAGGCAATCTGGATACCAAAGAGAAGGAGACAAGCCATATAGATACGCAGGGCAGTTCCGGTGAACTCCAGCAGCTCCGGGTCAGAGGTAAACATGGATGCAAATGTCTGAGGGAAAAGCATTACCAGCAGCCAGAGAACTATGGAGTAGCAGAGACTGCATTTCAGCAGCAGTTTAAAAGCACCTTTTACACGATCCACATTTCGCGCGCCGTAGTTAAAGCTGATGATGGGCTGAGCTCCCTGTCCCAGACCCTGTAAGGGAAGCATGGCAAACTGCATGACACTGGTGAGGATAGTCATTGCCCCTACTGCCACATCTCCTCCGTATTTGAGAAGGGAAGAGTTGAAGCAAATGGAAATAATACTTTCACTGGCCTGCATGACAAAAGTTGAAAGGCCTAGAGCCAGGCTGGGAAGAAAGATTTTTTTCTCCAGAGCAAAGTATTTTTTCTGAATCCGCAGAGTGGTCTTTTTTCCGAAGAGAAAAGCAAGAACCCAGATACAGGACATTGCCTGAGAAAGAATGGTAGCCAGCGCCGCACCCCGGACACCCATATGGAAGCCAAAAATGAAAATAGGATCTAAAATAATGTTTGCAATCGCACCGATGAGTACAGAAAGCATTCCGGTTTTGGCAAATCCCTGAGCAGTAATAAATGTGTTCATGCCGAGGGTCATCTGTACAAAGATAGTGCCTATGGCATAAATATTCATATAGCTGACGCCGTATTCAATAGTGTTTTCGCTGGCTCCGAAGGCCATAAGAAAATCACGGTTCCAGATGAGAAGCACTGCAGTGAGGAGTACAGAGATGATGATCTGTATGACGAAACAGTTCCCTAAAGTTTTTTCTGCAGATTCGTAATCACCTTTCCCCATAAAGATCGAAGCTCTGGGAGCACCGCCGTATCCTACAAAAGCGGCGAAGGCAGATACAATCAGGATCAGAGGCATACATACGCCGACTCCTGTAAGAGCGAGAGCCCCTTCTTCCGGGATATGGCCGATATAAATACGGTCTACAATGTTGTACAGCATGTTGATGATCTGAGCGGCTACTGTGGGAAGTGCCAGTTTCATCAGCAGTTTTCCCAGAGGCTCTTTGCCCAGAAAATCTTTGTCTTGATTCATTTTAATTCTCTCCTTTCCATTGCTGTCCGGGTATTTTCCCGGACTTTTCTGTTTATTCGGTAGAAGGCATCAATTTCCTCCTGCGTAAGACCGGAGAAAACTTCTTTATGAAATTCCTTTGATATTCGCTCCACATCCTCTGCGATGGGGCGTGCATGCCGGGTGAGGGAAAGATGGATCTTCCGCCGGTCTTCCTTATCCTGGCGTCTGTCTAAAAGGTTTTTCTGATAAAGAGTTTCTACCGCCGGGGATACATTGCTTTTCTTTAATCCCCTTAATTCTACGATATCCGCTGCCGTGTCTTTTCCTGGATTGTTGTGCAGGAAACTGATGATGGCGGCTTCTGACAAAGTCAGATGATATACTTCGCAGATTTCTTTCAGCATGATTTCATGCAGTTTGATGATTTGGCGGATATTACTTAAAAAATCCGTTGCGCTGCTCATAATTCGCCTCCTTTTATTAAAAGGATTTTAATATAGTTATATATTATAACTATATTAAAATATAACTGTATTATCTTATAACTATTATATGCAAGATTCCATATATGTCAAGATTTTTATCAGGTTAAATCAAAAGAATTTATGGAAAATGAGAAAGAACCTCTCAGACTGATAAAAAATGCAGAATTCTGGAAATATGAAAATAGAGGAGGAAAGAAAGCAGGAACATCCTAAAAAAGGGATTCTATAGTTCCTCATGCAGAGGAAAAATTGTGTATGAGTATTCATTCTGTGCATAGTATATTGCAGTATTTATATTGTACTTTTTCAAGGAACTTTTTTATAATAATAACATAAAAAAATAAGCAGGAGGATTTGATCATGGAATATGTAACTTTAAATAACGGAGTAAAAATGCCTATGGAGGGATTCGGAGTTTTTCAGGTACCGGATCCGGCACAGTGTGAACAGGCAGTTCTGGATGCGATTGCGTCAGGATACCGTCTGATCGACACAGCGGCTGCCTACATGAATGAAGAAGCAGTGGGAAAAGCTATTGCTAAAAGTGGTGTTTCCAGAGAAGAACTTTTTATTACTACAAAACTTTGGGTACAGGATGCAAGTTATGAAGGGGCAAAAAAGGCAATCCAGACATCGCTGGACAAACTGGGGCTGGATTACCTGGATCTGTATCTGATCCATCAGCCTATGGGAGACTATATCGGCGCATACCGTGCTATGGAAGAGGCATACAGAGAAGGCATACTTCGAGCTGTCGGTGTGTGCAACTGCTATCCCCATGTACTTGCAGACATCTGTGAGACCGTAGATATAATCCCTGCAGTAAATCAGGTAGAACTCCATCCCTTTTTCCAGCAGGAAGATGCCCTTGCGCTCATGAAGGAATATGGAGTACAGCCAGAAGCGTGGGGACCCTTTGCAGAGGGAAATCATGGAATCTTTACCCATCCGGTCCTGACAGAAATCGGAGAAAAATATGGCAAAAGTCCTGCACAGGTAGTTCTCCGGTGGAATGTGCAGAGAGGCGTAGTAGTAATTCCAAAATCTGTGCATAAAAACCGTATGGAGCAGAACATGGATATCTGGGATTTCAGCCTTACAGAAGAAGATATGAAGAAAATCTCCCAAATGGATCTGGGACACAGTGAGATTGTGGATCATTATGCGCCGGCATTCGTCAAGATGCTCCATAGTATGAAAATCCATAATTAACAGGCGGGGAGGTCCATCGCCAATGGTTTTCTACTTTACAGGAACCGGAAACAGCCTTTATGTGGCAAAACGGCTGGATGAGGATTTAAGAAGCATTCCCCAGGCAATCCACGGGGAAAAACAGGTTTACAAAGCAGAGAAAATCGGCATTGTCTGTCCTGTCTACGGACATGAAATGCCGGGGATGGTAAAGGATTTTCTGAAAAAGGCAGTTTTTCAGTCAGAATATCTTTTTGTGGTCCTGACCTATGGAAATATTCACGGAGGGGCTGCAGAACTGGCGGAGAAAGAACTGAAAGCCAGCGGAAAAAAGGCAGACTATATCAATACGATCCTTATGGTAGACAATTTCCTGCCTGGTTTTGATATGAAAGAACAGCTTGCTTTGGAACCGGAAAAAAAGGTGGAAGAGCATATCGCAGAACTGAAAAGGGATGTGGATGCCCGCCGGCACTGGATCCAGCCTGCAGCAGAAGAGGACAGGAATTGGCATCAGGTTTACTTGAAAAGACGGGAAAATATCCAGAAGGAATCCGGGAAGACAATCTATCAGGTGACGGAAAACTGTATCGGCTGCGGAATCTGTACAAGGGTCTGTCCGGCAGGGTGTATCCATCTGGAGAAACAGAAGGCAGTTCATACTGCAGAAAACTGCCAGATGTGTATGGCATGTATTCATCACTGCCCGGAAAATGCTGTTCGTCTGAGAATACCTGAGAAAAATCCTAATGCCCGCTACCATAACGAACATGTCCGTCTGACAGAAATCGTCAGGGGAAATAATCAGCTTCCTTAATGGAGAAAAACAGAAATAAAATTTTATTTGCAGGGACTGTACATAATGTATGGTCTCTGTTTTTTATTCACGGCAATAGGCGGATCTTTATATTGGGGGAAAATACGAAGAACAACCCAGGGCTGCCATTGGAAATCGGGAATACCCCGGGGCAGTTGACCGGAAAAATAAAGGAAGATAAGATCGTGGAAAATTGTGTATAATGACAGGCAGGAATGTACATGAAATTAATTGCTTTTTTGCATAGAAAAAATATGTTTAGACTGGATAATTTGGCTAATATGTGTTATGATTATTTACGACGATTGCAAGCCATGTATAGTATTTGTTTGCTACGATTTTCCTGAAAGGACAGGGGAAAAACCGCAGAGACAGATCTGGCTTGGAAATCAATATTTTTAAGGAAGGTGAGCCATTGGAAAATTATACCAAGTATAAGTTAAAACAGAAGGATGAACTGGTATCCTTATTGGCCGGTAAGGACAACCTGTTTATCATTGCCTGTAACAAGTGCTTTAAGGAATTTGAGACAATTGACGAACCAGAGTGTGGTGAGTTTGAGAAGATTGCTGCCGAAAATGGAAAGACAGTGACAGGCAGCGCAAGGGTTGATTTCTTATGCAATAAGACCCAAACAGAAAAGAAACTGCAGGAAATGATTCCCGAAGGTACGGAAAATATTTTTGTAATCTCCTGTGGACTGGGTATCCAGACCATTGCAGATTTAGCAGGAAAACCTGTATATGCGGCCAGCAATTCACTGAATTATACGGGATTCCACGGCATGGCCCTGACAGAGCGGAAATGCGACGCATGCGCACAGTGTTATTTGAATGTAACCGGTGGCGTCTGTCCTATCGTTGACTGCTCCAAGAGCCTGGTCAATGGCCAGTGCGGCGGTGCGAAAAATGGAAAATGTGAAGTGGACAGTGAAAAAGACTGTGCATGGGAAAAGATTTACAAGAGACTGGAAAAACAGGGACGCCTGGAAGAGTTCCTGAACCAGCCTGTACAGACACGGGATTACTCAAAAGTGAATTTCAAATTTGTGAATGACTATGTGAAATCTATCCGTGAGAACCGTCTGGATGGCTATTACGGCGGTGTACATCCTTCTGAGAGAAAAGAAGCCACAGAGCATATGGAACTGAAGAGATTCCCGGATCCGGAGGAAGTAGTGATCCCATTATCCATGCATGCAGGCGCTCCGGCAAATCCGGTAGTGCAGGTAGGCGATACTGTGAAGGTGGGACAGAAGATCGGTGAGGCAGCAGCCTTTATCAGCAGCCCTGTACATTCCAGTGTCAGCGGTACTGTTATCGCAATCGAAAACCATGGACATGCCACCAGAGGCGAATGTCTGTCTGTTGTGATCCGGTCAGACGGAAAAAATACTCTCCATGAGTCTGTTCAGCCTCACAAGAATCTGGATGAGCTGACTCCGGATGAAATCGTGGAGATCGTAAAAGAAGCCGGAATCGTAGGTATGGGCGGCGCTGGTTTCCCCACATCCGTGAAGTTAAAACCAGCCAAGCCAGTGGATACTATCCTGTTAAACGGCTGTGAATGTGAGCCGCTTCTGACTGCGGACCACAGAGTGCTCCTGGAATTTGCCGATGATGTGATCTTCGGACTGAAAGCGATCCTCAAGGCAGTGGGCGCAGAGAAAGGTGTCATTGTCATTGAAGATAATAAACCGGACGCTATTGCTCTTATGACAGAAAAGACAGCCCAGATCGACAATATTGAAGTAGTCACAGCGAAGACCAAATATCCGCAGGGCGCTGAGAAAATGCTGATCAAGCGTGTGACAGGAAGAAAGGTTCCAAGCGGTGGTCTTCCTGCTGATGTAGGATGTGTTGTGAGCAACATCAGCACCACAAAAGCCATTGCAGATGCGATCCAGAAGGGTATGCCGTTAGTGGAACGTGTCGTGACTGTTACCGGTGAGAGACTGAAGAATCCTGGAAACTTCATTGTAAAGATCGGAACCAATACAAAAGATCTGATCGACTACTGCGGCGGTGTGACAGGTGAGGATATTACCATTAAGGCGGGCGGTCCTATGATGGGATTTGTTCTTTCTGATGTCAATGTGCCGATCATGAAAGGTTCCAACGGAATCATAGCAGTAGATACGGATCATACAAAAGAGCAGCCGTGTATTAAATGCGGACGCTGCATGGACGTATGTCCTATGGAACTTTCTCCTCTGTATTTTGCAAAATTCGCGGATGAGGAAAACTGGCAGGGCATGAAGGATAAAAATGTCATGGATTGTATTGAATGCAGGTGCTGTGAATACATCTGTTCCTCCAAAATCCCGTTAGTTACCAAGATCAAAGCCGGAAAAAATGCAGTAAGGGGGATGAAGTGATATGCTGATTACCGAATTAAAACCCAGAGAAACCATAGAATCACTGGCAGATGGAAAAAAAGTTTTTGTCATCAACTGTCAGGGATGTAAGGAAGTTCACTTTCCGGAAAAAGAAGCAAATGAGCTGCAGAAGGAATGGTCAGAAAAAGGCATTGTGACCGGGATCATCACAACGGACTACATATGCAATCCGGAGAATATGGAGCTGCGTCTCCAGGCACATAAAGAAGAGATAGAGGCTGCGGATGTGGTTCTGGTATTTTCCTGCGGCGTGGGAGTTCAGACCATTGCAGGCTACCTGGAAGAGAAAAAAGTATGTGCAGCCTGTGATACTTATCCGCTTCCGGGATTCCAGGGCGTGACACCTTTGGAATATAAGTGTGACCAGTGCGGTGAGTGCTATCTGAACCTCACCGGAGGAATCTGCCCCATCACTGCCTGTTCCAAGAGTCTGGTCAACGGCCAGTGCGGCGGTGCCAAGAACGGCAAGTGTGAAGTGGACAGCGAAATGGAATGCGGCTGGGAGCGCATCTACAGGCGTCTGGAACAGATCGGACGTCTGGACGTATTAAAATGTCCCACCCAGGTGCGGAATTTTGCAACGGATGAAGAAGTTTCCAAATAGAGAAACCGATAAAATTTTAAGGATTAGGAGCAATGTATAATGAAAATTACTGAGTTATTTGAACGTGGTGAATTTGTTGTGTCTGCGGAAGTTGGTCCGCCAAAAGGATTTCATGTGGAACATTTGCTGGAAGAAGCAAAGACTTATTTAAGCGGTATTACCGCAGTTAACGTGACAGATAATCAGTCCTCCGTTATGCGTTTGGGTTCTCTGGCAATGTGCAAGGCTCTCAAAGATGAAGGGCTGACCCCTATCTACCAGCTGACCTGCCGCGACAGGAACCGTATTGCACTGCAGTCTGATCTGTTAAGTGCAGCTATGTTTGGAATCGAGAACCTGCTTCTTCTGACAGGAGATCATACCAAATTAGGCGATCATCCCCAGGCAAAACCTGTTTTTGACCTGGATTCAGTTTCTTTGATCCATGCGGTTACGGAGTTAGAAAAAGGAGTGGATCTGGGCGGAAACGAACTGATCGGGGAAGCACCGAAATTTGCCAAAGGTGCCGTTGTATCTCCCTGCAGCGACTCTGTTGACGCACAGCTTGCAAAAATGGAGAGAAAAGTTCGCGCGGGCGCAGACTATTTCCAGACCCAGGCTGTTTTTGAGCCGGAGAAATTCATCAAATTTATGGAAAAAGCAAAACAGTTCGGAAAACCGGTTCAGGTGGGAATTATTATTCCTAAGTCAGCAGGTATGGCTAAATTCATGAACAATAATGTTGCAGGTATTCATGTTCCGGATGAGATGATCGAGGAGCTGAAGAAAGATAAAGAAAAGACCAAAGCGGGAATCACCGGTGTAGAGATTGCCGCACGTATTATCAAAGAATGTAAACCTTATTGCCAGGGCGTACATATCATGGCACTGGGCTGGGAGTCTAAAGTACCGGATCTTCTCAAACTGGCTGAGATTTAATATCATGAGACTGCTGTAAATGCAGCGGAGAATCAGATTATAAAATTTTATAAGGACACCGGATTCAGGAACCTTACAGATTTTGAATCCGGTGTCTTTTTGTCTGTCAAAAGTAAAGAAGAAAAATCCGGGCACAAAACCTCAGGGTATATACCAGGGAACTTATAGTTTCTTCAATCCAGAAAAAAAGAAGTCTATAATTAATTTCAGAAAAAGACGAGAGGAGAAGATGGATCATGCAGAAATTTGTTTACGAATATGCTACAAAGGTTTATTTTGGAGAAGGCGCGGCAAAGGAACATCTGGCAGAAGCAGTGTCCGGTTTCGGTGAGAGAGTTATGCTTGCCTTTGGCGGCGGGTCTGTGAAGAAAAATGGTATTTACGATGAAGTAAAGAAGATCCTGGACGAGGCAGGAAAAAAAGTGATTGATTTTCCCGGTATTATGTCGAATCCCACCTATGCAAAGGTTCAGGAGGGAGCGGCTCTTGCGAAAAAAGAAAAGGTTGATTTTATTCTGGCTGTGGGAGGCGGTTCTGTTATTGACTGCTGCAAGATCGTGGCAGCACAGGCGAAGACAGAAAAAGATCTGTGGGAAATGGAAATGAAAGAGCATCAGTTTCCTGCAGAAGTCCTCCCCATGGGAGCTGTTGTGACGGCTTCCGGCACAGGTGCAGAGATGAATGGCGGTGCGGTCATCACAAATGAAGAAAAGATCATCAAGGCTGGTATGGCTGCGTCAGCTCCCCGGTTCGCCATTCTGGATCCGGTGTATACTTCGTCAGTTCCCAGAATGCAGGTGCTCTCCGGGGCTTTTGATACCCTAAGCCATGCTATGGAGACGTATTTGGGAAATTCCGATGAGGACAATGTATCCGATGATGTTGCCCTTGCTGTCATGCGGAATACTGTGGCAAATATGAGACGTCTGCTGAAAAATAAAGACGATCTCCAGGCGAGAGGAAATCTTATGTGGGATTCCGCTATGGCAGAGAACGGCATTCTGAAGGTGGGAAGACTGACAGATTTCCAGGCGCATCAGCTGGAGCATCAGTTGGGTGCCTACACAGACTGTAATCACGGACAGGGGCTGGCAGTGATCCATCCGGCATATTACAGGCATATTGTGAAAGATGCAGAGGGAAAATTCCGGAGATTTGGCAGAGAAGTCTTTGGGGCAGATACTCCGGAGACCGGTGTTGAAGCCTTGGCTGATTTTATAAAAGAATGCGGTCTTCCTACAAAGATGGGGGAATTGAAATCAAAAGTGGAGATCACGCCGGAAATTTTGAGAAATGTGGCAGATACCTGCAACGTGATCAAATGTAATCCCAGAGAGCTGAGCCGCGATGAAATTTATGATATTTTAATGGAATGTATGTAAGAAAAGGATAAAAATTCAGAATTGGCAGGGATATGAGACATATCTTTGCCATTTCTTTTGCAAAATTTCAGGTGATTTGGCAATTCGGAAATTTGAATAAAAATTTTAGAATAGTGCTGTATTGACAGCAAAAACAAGCTGCATTATAGTTTTATCTATAGGAAAGATCAGATTTTAAAATAGACTTAGAAAGGATAAGGAGGAACCGTTCATGTATAACCTGCAACTTGAGACCTTTATTGTTGTGGCAGATCTGGGCAGCTTTAACAAAGCAGCAGAATCCCTCTATATCACTCCCCCTGCTGTCACGAAGCAGATTAATCTACTGGAAAAAGATCTGGGACTGACTCTCTTTATACGTACTCACCGCGGGCTGGTACTGACGGAGGCAGGAAAATCCTTATATAAAGATGCAAAGTACATTATCCAATACTGCAAAGATTCTGTAGAACGGGCGAAAAAAGCCATGCAGGAAAAGGACAACGCCATCCGCATTGGAACTTCTCCCATGACCCCATCAACCCCTTTGGTGCAGAAGTGGTCTCAGGTACAGAAAGAATATCCCGATATCAAGCTTCAGATGATTCCTTTTATGAACAGCCAGGAGAATGCCCGGGAGATTCTGAAAAATCTGGGAAACAATATTGACGTGGTGGCAGGAATTTTTGATGAAACCATGTTGAAACTCAGACAGTGCGCAGGGCTGGAGATTTCCAGACAGCAGATCTGCTGTGCAGTGTCCGTCAATCACCGTTTGGCAAAAAAGGAAATCCTGACCTTTCAGGATCTGTATGGAGAAAATTTCCTCATGATGCACCGGGGCTGGAGCAAATATGTGGATGAACTCCGGGATGATATCTGGAAAAATCATCCCCAGATTCATGTGGTGGATTTTGATATTTACAGCATGGAGATCTTTAACCAGTGTGAGAACAGCAATGACATCCTTATGGCAGTAGAAAACTGGAAAGATGCCCATCCGCTTTTAAAGATAATTCCGGTGGAATGGAAATACAGCATTCCCTATGGAATTCTTTATTCCACAGAACCCTCTGACCTGGTAAAGAGATTTTTAAAAGGAATAAAAAAGACCATTTAGTGTTTTAGTATAAAGTAAAAGGTAATAACTGCAAAACTTATGGAGACTTCTGCGCGAAGTCTCTTTTTTTTATAATGGAAGCAAGAAAAATACAGGAGGCCTTACGGGTATATGAATAATTTTATCTATGAAAATAAAACAAAGGTCTTTTTCGGGAAGGGATGTGCGAAAGAATTCCTTACCTGTCTGATCAAAGACTATGACAACATTATGCTGGCCTATGGGCAGGGATCTGTGAAGAAGAACGGTATCTATGATGAGATTCTGAGTATCCTGATGAAAGAAGAAAAAAATGTGGTGGAATTTTCCGGGATCATGCCTAATCCTACATACCGGAAAGTGTTAGAGGGCGTTCAGCTTGTAAAGGAACATCAGGTGGAGATGATCCTGGGGGTGGGAGGCGGCTCCGTTATGGACTGCTGTAAGGCTGTTTCTCTGGCAGGCCGGTATGAAGGAGATGCCTGGAAGAACTTCTGGGACAGGCGAGGGATCATTGATTTTGAGCCCATTCCCCTGGGAGTCATTGTCACAGCAGCCGGAACAGGAAGCGAATGCAACGGCGCCGCTGTTATAACCAATGAAAAAGAAAAAAGAAAAACAGGATATGATTATCCTGCGTGTAATCCTAAATTTGCATTGATGGATCCAACCTATACCTATACGGTTCCCCGGATCCAGGTGGCATCCGGGGCTTTTGACAGTCTATCTCATATGATGGAGACCTATTTCAGTCAGCCGGATGCAACCAATGTGTCAGATGAGATTGCAGAAGCTCTGATGCGCAGTGTGATCAAAAATCTCAGACAGGTGATGAAGGAGCCTGAGAATTATACTGCCAGGAGTAATCTTCTCTGGGATGCCTCCATGTCAGAAAACCGTCTGATCAAAATGGGAAAACGATGTGACTTTACCTGTCACTTGATGGAACATCAGATAGGCGCCTATACAGACTGCAATCACGGACAGGGAGTCGCGGTGCTGCAGCCGGTTTATTACCGCCATATTTACCGGGATGGACTTTCTAAATTCGCAAGATTCGCAGAAAATGTCTGGGAGATTCCCTGGGAGGGAAAAACAGAGCAAGAGATGACAGCGGCAGGGGTTGATGCCCTGGCAGAATTTATCCGGGAAATGGAGCTTCCCACCACTTTGAGAGAACTGGGAGTCACAGACCAGAAACAGCTGGAGACCATTGCAGCTTCCTGCCATTTTTCCATGGGAGCGTACCGGAGGATTTCCTCAGAGGAAATTTTAGAAATCTTCCAGGAATGTTATTAGAAAATCCTGGTGCTAAAAAACGATAAGGAGGATTTTGAAAATGATGAAAAAAAGAACTGCTTTTTTCCTTTCCCTGGTGCTGATGACAGTATGCGGCGGATGTGGTGCGCAGACAGAAGATGTTTCCGGTGCGCAGACAGCGAAGAACGAAGAACAGACAGATTCTGTGCGGGAATCGGTTTCAGATACTCCTGCAGGAAGAGATTCCATACCGGAGGAGCTGGCACAGATTCCGGAAGGATATGAGGAGCCGGCGGAACAGCAGGGAATCATAGAAAAGCTGACCTATACGACTTACGAATCTATGAGTTATGAGGACAAGACACAGGAACTTGAAAAAACTGCCTATGTATACCTTCCTTATGGATATTCTGAAGAAAAACAATATAATATATTCTATCTCATGCACGGCGGATGGAGCAATGAGACTACCATGCTGGGAACAGAGGATGCCCCGAGTGCCCTGAAAAATATCATTGATCATGGGATTCAGGAAGGAGAGATCCAGCCTATGATTCTTGTATGCCCCACTTATAACAATACCAGCCCGGAGGACAGTGCGAACTACAGTCTTGCACTGGAACTTACAGACAATTACCATCAGGAACTGGTAAATGACCTGATTCCGGCTGTGGAAGGCAGATACAGCACTTATGCGGAGGATATTTCTGCAGAAGCACTGACAGCTTCCCGGGATCACAGAGGATTCGGAGGTTTTTCCATGGGGTCTGTGGCTACCTGGCATACATTCCAGTATTGTCTGGATTATTTCCGCTATTTCATGCCGATGAGCGGCAGTCTGACAGCAGATGGAGATTTTATGGATCAGATTGTAAAAGATGCCGGATATGAGCCGGATGAATTCTTTCTTTATGCTATGTCAGGAACTGAGGATTTTGCCTATTCCTCTTTTGCCCGGCAGATTGAAGCTATGCTGGAGGTTCCTGAGGGAAGTTTTACAGAGGCAGACAGGGAAGAAGAGGGAAATCTGGCATTCCGGGTACAGGAAGGAGGCACTCATACAGGAGAATATGCCAATCAGTATATTTATAACGGACTGTGCTGGTTCTGGAGCTGACGGCAAGTACAGGACACTGGCCCGTGTACAGCAGATATTGAATAAGTTTCTCACCGGACTGCTTATGGTCAGTGTGACTCTAAGTCTCCTGTTTCGGAATTATGAGTGAAGCAGCAGGATGCCCGGGGGATCTGTCTTCTGTGGCATGCCTGAGAACAATACCTGACAAATGGGAAAAAGAATGCTATACTGGAAAGAAAATCTGTTTATTTTAGGATCAGGTATAGAAGAGGCAGAAACATGACGTTGACACAATTGTATTATTTTATTACGATCGCAAAGACACAATCTTTAAATAAAGCGGCAGAGCAGCTCTATGTTTCCCAGCCCTCTCTGACCAGCTCTGTAAAGGAGCTGGAGAAAGAGCTGGGAATTACCTTGCTTTACCGAAACGGAAGAGGAGTTACCCTCACCAATGACGGCGCGGAATTTTTGCTTTACGCAAAACAGATCTATGGAGAATATGAGCGGGTTCTGGAAAGATATGGAAAAGGAGGATCCTATAAAAAGAAGTTCGGAGTCTCCACCCAGCATTATTCTTTTGCGGTGAAAGCTTTTGTGGATATGGCAAAGGAATTTGATATGTCCAAGTACGAATTTGCCATCCGGGAAACTAAGACTGCAGATGTGATCCGGGATGTCAGCACACAAAAAAGCGAGATCGGCATCCTGTATCTGTGTGATTTTAACCGGAAATGCATGGAGAAACTTTTAAGATCCGCTAATCTGGAATTCTGTCATCTCATAGACTGCCAGGCGTATGTGTATCTCTGGAAAGGACATCCTCTGGCAAAGGAAAAAGCCATCCGTTTTGAGCAGCTGGCAGATTATCCCTGTCTTTCTTTTGAACAGGGAGACGACAGTTCCTTTTATCTGTCAGAGGAGATTTTGTCCACCAATGAATATGCCAGGATCATTAAAGCAAATGACAGGGCAACCATGCTGAACTTAATGGTGGGGCTGAAAGGATATACGCTTTGCTCCGGTATCATCTGCGAAGAGCTGAATGGAAGTGATTTCACAGCAGTGCCCTTTCAGGATGACGAAAAAAATCCCAACAGCATTATGGAAATTGGCTATGTGGTGAAGAAACATACTTTGCGGAGTAAAATGGGAGAACTTTATATTAAGAAGCTGAAAGACTATCTGAACTCCGAAGCATGATTTTTTCACAGAAATACAAGTTTTATGGTATCTGCGAAATTTTGAGGCAGTATGTTTGGATACAATTTATAAATAATATTCCGGATATAAATTTTATCTATATCCGGATATTTTTTTTCCATATTAGACAGAGAAAATCTGCCATGTTAGTATGCATATAGAAATCGACAGGAGGAAACGGAAATGGCAGATATTAAAAATTCAAAAAATTGGGCATTTGAAACAAGGCAGTTACATATCGGACAGGAACAGGCGGATCCGGCGACAGACGCCAGAGCAGTTCCTATTTATGCAACGACATCCTATGTGTTTCACAATTCACAGCATGCAGCGGACAGGTTCAGTCTCCGGGATGCAGGAAATATTTACGGAAGGCTGACAAATCCCACACAGGATATTTTTGAACAGCGCATGGCATCTTTAGAAGGCGGTGCGGCGGCATTGGCGGTTGCCTCCGGTGCAGCGGCTGTCAGTTATACCTTTCAGGCATTGGCAAAGGCAGGAGAACACATTGTAGCAGCGAAAACGATCTATGGAGGAACTTATAATCTTCTGGCTCATACGCTTCCGCTGACCAGCGGCATTCATACTACTTTTGCAGATCCGGAGGAGGAGGGAGCATTTGAGAACGCTGTTCAGGAGAATACAAAGGCAATTTTCGTGGAAACTTTGGGAAATCCCAATTCCAATCTGGCAGATCTGGAAAAGCTGGCGGAGATTGCCCACAGGCATCAGATTCCCCTGGTGGTAGACTCTACTTTTGCCACACCATATCTTATACGCCCTATTGAGTACGGAGCTGATATTGTTGTGCATTCTGCGACAAAGTTTATCGGGGGACACGGCACTGCCATCGGAGGCGTGATCATTGACAGCGGTAATTTCAACTGGAAAGATACCGGAAAATATCCATGGATTTCTGAGGCAAATCCAAGCTATCATGGAGTCTCATTTTCCCAGGCGGCTGGTCCCGGAGCTTTTGTAACGTACATCCGGGCGGTTCTGCTGAGAGATACAGGAGCAGCACTTTCGCCTTTTCATGCTTTTCTTTTCCTGCAGGGACTGGAGACACTGTCTCTGCGTGTGGAGCGTCATGTAAGCAATGCGCTGAAAATCGTAGAATATCTGGATGGACACCCGCAGGTAGAAGCAGTGCATCATCCTTCCCTGGCAGGCGAACCCAGCCATAAGTTATATGAGAAATATCTCCCTGACGGCGGAGGCTCTGTCTTTACCTTTGAAATTAAGGGCGATGGGGAAACAGCCCGGAAATTTATCGATCATCTGCCTATTTTTTCCCTTCTGGCAAACGTAGCGGATGTAAAGTCTCTGGTAATCCATCCGGCAACCACTACACACAGTCAGTGTACAGAGAAAGAACTTCTGGATCAGGGAATCAGATACAACACCATTCGGCTTTCTGTGGGAATTGAGAAGGCAGAAGATCTGATCGCGGCATTGGATGCGGCATTTGAGGCGGTGAAATAAGTCTTGGAAAGTTTACACTGCAGGAGAAAAGAGGATTCTGCAGAAAAATAAGATGGTTCTGATGTTGGAGATATTGAAGGCGGTCTGTAAATGTGTTAGACTTAATAAGCAAAATGAATTTTGCTGATATATCGACGCTGCTGGCGGTGGGTAAGAATTTCAAGATTTAGTAAGAGGTAACGATGATAGAATATACGAAAGCAAAAACAGAAGACTCCGAAGAATTAATTGATTTCATCAACATGGTTTTCAGTCATAATGAACGGCCCCATGATTTTAAAAGACTGTTGCCGAAACTTTACGGTGAGGGCAGAGATACAAGTGACTGCCACTACATTGTAAAAGAAAACGGAAAAATAAAAGCAGCGGTAGGCGTATTTCCCACCAATATCCATGTTGGAAATACAGTACTTAAAGTGGGGCAGCTTGGTTCTGTCAGTGTTCATCCATATGCAAGAGGCAAAGGGTATATGAAAAAGCTAATGGCAGAAGCTATCCGGGATTCGAGAGAAAAGGGATTTGATGCCCTTGTACTTGGCGGATTAAAAAACAGGTATCAGTATTTCGGATTTATGCCCACAGAGACCAAAGTAAGATATACCTTTTTGCCTCAAAATGTAGAGCATTTGCTGAAAAATACAGACAGCAGATGCATTGCTTTCCAAAAAATTTCCGCTGATAGTAAATATTTAGGAGAAATGAAGGCTCTGTATGAGTCCTGTCCGGTTTATGCCGACAGACAGGATACACAGTACTTTTACGATGTGCTTTGCTCATGGGAAGGAAATGTATATGCGGTGTTAAAGGAAGGCAGTTTTGCAGGGTATTTATCTGTATTACAAGATAATCGTTATTTTACGGAATATAAGTTAAAGGATGCAGATGATTTTCCCTCTGTACTGAAAGCATGGTTTCTTGAAAAACAGCCAGCTGATCTGCGCCTTATCTGCGGTGTTTATGAAAGGGAGAAGTGTGAGATCATGGGAAAATACTGTGAATCCTTTCAGATAACCACAGGACACAGCTGGAATATTTTTCATACAGAGAAATTTGTCCAGGCATGGCTTGAAGTCAAAAACAGCTATGAATCCCTGGAGCCGGGCAGCTTAGCGGTAAAAATAAAAAAGGACGGATGCATGGAAGAAATATGTAAATTTCACTGGAATGAAAAAAAAGCAGACAGCGAAAAAGTAGTAGAGATATCCCGGCTTGAGATGATGGAAGCAATGTTTTCGGAAGCTGTTAATTTTAGAAGCTATGGAGACTGCGGTACAATGAAATATAAAAACTGGTTTCCGCTGCCGCTGTTTTTAAGCGATCCGGATGCCTGTTAAAAAGGGACGGGAAAGAAAATTATTAGTATTTACCATAAAGTTCATACTGCAAAACGAAAGGAGTCTTCTGCGGAGGGCTCTTTTTTCTTATAATAATAATATAATACAGATAAATACAGAGTAAAAAACAGGAGGCAGATACAAATGGGAAAAAAAGTATTGATCATATCAGGAAGTCCAAGAAAGGGCGGAAATTCCGATATCCTTTGTGAACAGTTCAAGAAAGGTGCTGAAGAGTCAGGAAATACTGTGGAAAAAGTATTTCTTCATCAGCTGAAGATCGGTCCCTGCATGGCATGTTATGGATGCAGAGGAAAAAAGACCTGTGTCCAGAAAGACGATATGGAGGCATTATTAGAAAAGATGGTAAAAGCAGATGTACTGGTTCTGGCAACACCGGTTTATTTTTATTCCATGGACGGACAGTTAAAGACCATGATCGACCGGACGCTGCCGCGTTATACAGAAATAAAAAATAAAGAGGTATATCTTATTGCCACGGCTGCAGCGGGCAGACATTCTATGGAGCGGACTATGGATGCTATGAAAGGATTTACCGATTGTCTGCCGGGAGCACGGGTAAAGGGAGAAATTTACGGGGAAGGTGTGTACCAGAAACGGGAAGTAGAAAGCACTCCGGCATATACAGAAGCATACAGGGCAGGAAAAGCAGTGAAATAAAAGCAGTCAAGAATAAAAAAATGGAAAAAGAAGAGGAATTGAGAGATGCAAAAGCGTATTTTAGGAAAAGACCTGGAAGTATCTGCCATCCAGGACATTGAAGATATGGATCTGGCACAGGAGCAGATGTTCGATGCTTATCTGGACGAACACACTTCCAGCGAATCCTACAAATGCCAGATGCTTGCGATCCTGAATTTATGCCGGAGAACCGTCTTCCTGCACAATGAACAGATCAA
>CALWHD010000132.1 GCA_944380235.1 uncultured Blautia sp. | reverse complement strand
CAGCTACATCTGGCACATTGCCATGGCAATGCAGGGACTGACCAGCAAAGACAAAGAAGAAAAGCTTGAAATTCTCAAAAACATGGCAGACACCACAGGCGGAAAAGGCGTGATGCACGAAGGATTCCATGTGGATGATGATACAAAATATACCAGGGAATGGTTCTCCTGGGCAAATGCTATGTATGTCGAGCTGTTCCTGGATTATTTCGGATACAGGCTGGAGAGATAGCAAATAACTATGGATAGACAATAGACATAACAAAAAACAGTAAAAACGGCTGCTGCAAAAACAGATAAGCTGGTAAAACCAGACTTGTCTGATTTCTGGAGCAGCCATTTTTTGTGTGTAAGCAAAAGTGCCGGAAGAATTTTCAGTTTTGATTTTACAGTTCTAGAATTTGTGCATTAAACATAGAAAATCGAAAATTGTGACACCGGAAAAGTTCCGGTATAATAAAGCTGAAAATTAAGAACAGAAAAGAACAGGAAATGACCAAAAAGAAAAGAACACAACAGGAGGATCCTATGACACAGATGTTTTTAACAGACAGAAAACTAGACCGCAGAATCACAGAAGTAAAAAAATACAGATATAGAGAAGTAACAGAATTAGAAGAGTTCGCTGTATGCGAAGATGAACAGGGTGTGGTAAATCCCATTGTTCCTGTAAATTTTGAAAATTGGGAGACGATAAAAACCGGAGACCGCTGGTCAGGGCGCGACCGTTATCTCTGGATGCATAAAGAAATCTGCATTCCGTCAGAGTGGAAAGGGAAAAGAGCAGTGGGGATTTTCGATTTCGGAAAGACCGGTGCGGGAAATAATTCCGGATTTGAGGCAATGTGCTACATCAATGGAAAGCCCTACCAGGGAGTAGATGTAAACCACAAAGAAGTTTTCTTCCCGGAAGAACTTTACGGACAGACCATCAGCCTTACCTTCCGTCTGTGGTCTGGCCTGGAAGGGGGCGGCGTGCCGACAGAGCAGGAGCACAGGATCAGCCAGGCATCTATCGCATGGCTGGATGAAAAGACCGATGACCTTTATTATATGGGATCTCTGATCCTGGATACCATCAATAATCTGGAAGAAGGAAATCCGGTAAAATACGATCTGAGGATTGCTCTGGATGAAGCATGCCACTGCATTGACTGGTCCTATCCGGGAAATGAGGTGTTCTATGATACCGTTCACCAGGCGGATGACCTTTTAAATGAAAAGATCAATGCTATGGACAAGAAATCACCCATCCATGTAAGCTGTGTGGGACATACCCACATTGATATGGCGTGGCTTTGGAGGCTGAAACATACCCATGAGAAGGCTTCCCGTTCTTTCTCCACTGTACTGCGCATGATGGAGATGTTTCCGGAATATATTTTCCTGCAGACACAGCCCCAGTTATATGAATATGTAAAACAGGATTTCCCTGAAATCTATGAAGAGATCAAGAAACGTGTGAAAGAAGGACGCTGGGAAGTAGACGGCGGTATGTGGGTGGAAGCTGACTGCAACCTGACAAGCGGTGAATCCCTGACACGTCAGATCCTTATCGGAAGCAAGTTTATTAAAGATGAATTCGGCAAAGAGGTAGAATATTTATGGCTGCCCGACGTGTTTGGTTATTCCTGGGCTCTGCCTCAGATCCTGAAAAAGTCCGGTATTGATATGTTCATGACAACAAAAATCAGCTGGAACCAGTACAATCGCATGCCCCATGATACCTTCCACTGGAAGGGGATGGATGGTACAGAGGTGCTGACCCACTTTATCACCACGCCGGAACCCTGGGGCGAACCGGGCTCCTGGTTCTACACTTACAATGGACTGCTGACAGCAAAGACAGTAAAGGGTGTATGGGAAGCATACAGTGAAAAAGAAATGAACAAAGACCTGCTGATTTCCTACGGCTATGGAGACGGCGGCGGCGGTGTAAACCGTGATCTGCTGGAGGCAAGAAGAAGGATCGACAAGATTCCGGGACTTCCCCAGCTGAAGACTTCTACAGCAGGAGAATACTTCAGAAACTTAAAGAAAACTGTGAAGAACACAGATCAGTATGTGCATACCTGGGACGGAGAATTATATCTGGAATATCACAGAGGAACTTACACCAGCCAGGGATATAACAAGCGCATGAACCGTAAGATGGAGCTGCTTTACAGAAAAGCGGAATGGATGACTGCAATGGGAGCTGTAAAAGCAGGAAATCTGGAAAATGCAGAGCAGGAAAAACTTACAGAAGGATGGAAAATGATCCTTACCAATCAGTTCCATGATATTATCCCGGGCTCTTCTATCCACGAAGTTTATGAGGATTCCAGAAGAGACTATGAAAAGGTAAAAGAAATCGCAGAAGGCGTAGTTGCTGATTATACACAGAGCGCACTGGAAAAGAAAGAGAACAGCTTCACTGTTTATAATGCTTCGGGATGGGATTTAGATGAGATCGTTGCGGTACCATGCGGAGAAGCAGGCACTTATACTGACGGGGAGGGCAATCTTCTTCCCTCTCAGAAAGCGGATGGTATAAGCTATGTGCAGGCAGGCACAATTCCGGCAATGGGATATAAGACTATTTTCCTAAATCAAGGAGAGCAGAAAGAAGAAAACAGTGTCTTTACAGTAAATGGCAGAAACATTGAGACACCGTTTTATTCCATTTCCCTGAATGATTACGGTCAGATCACACGTCTGTATGATAAGACAAACAGCAGGGAAGTACTTGCTCCGGGAGAAAGAGGCAATGTGCTCCAGATGTTTGAAGACAAACCTATTGACAATGACGCATGGGATATTGATATTTTCTATCGGCAGAAAATGCGTGAGGTCACAGATCTGGCAAGCTTTGAGGTGACTCAGTGCGGACCTTTAAGACTGGTGATCCATATGGTATGGAATTATATGAATACGGTCATTGCCCAGGATATGATCCTGTACGGAACAGACAGAAGAATCGACTTTAAGACAGATGTGGATTTCCAGGAAAGACAGCAGCTCTTAAAAGCAGCTTTCACGGTGGATGTAAGAAGCACTTATGCAACTTATGATATTCAGTATGGAAATGTACGCCGTCCAAACCACTGGAATACCAGCTGGGATCAGGCAAGATTTGAGTCTGTGGGACATAGATTTGCAGATCTGTCCGAGAGAAACTATGGTGTGGCACTGTTAAACGACTGCAAGTACGGTTATGACATCAAAGACAATGTGATGAGGATTTCCCTTCTTCGTTCTGGTCTGCAGCCGGATCATATCCAGGATCTGGGAAAACATGAGTTTACTTATTCTCTTCTTCCTCATACCGGAGATTTTGTGGAAGGAAGGGTCGTGGAAGAGGCTCATGCTTTAAATAATCCTATGGATGTGGTCAAGGGAGCGGAAAAAGAAGGCTGCGGAAGCTTCTTTGCTGTGGATAACAGCCAGGTTGAAATTGACGCGGTGAAGAAATCTGAAGACGGCAGATATCTGGTAGTTCGTTTCCATGATTTTGCAGGTTCCAGACAGAAAGTGGAAGTGAAACCGTCCTTCTCATATGAAGGCTGGGCAGAGGGCGACTTAAGGGAACGCCCGGCAGAAGCAATCAGAAAGGACCAGGTTGTTCTGGAGCTTCACCCATTTGAGATCAAGACCATTTTATTTGAATTATAAAACATGCGGCAGATGAGGAGGTAGCGCCATGTTGGGAGAGATCCTTAATATCGAGAAAATATTAAATGCATGTGACAGGATTCTGTACTTTTTGAAGATCAACTTTTTCTTTTTGATCTCCAATTTTCCCGTACTGCTGTTTTTCCTGTTTGTAGGAATCTCCCAGGTGCGCACCTGTCTTCCGCTGTTTCTTGCCTGTGCCGTATTTGCCGGGCCGGCGCTGTGCGGCGTATTTTTCTCCATGAACCGGGTTCTTCATAAGACAGACACTACGGCATGGAAAGATTACCGGACAGGCTATACAGACTGCTGGGGCAGAAAGATGGCAGTGGCAGCTGTACAGGCTGCGGCTGTCTGGGTTTTCTGGACAAATGTGGAGTTTTTTGCTGTTGAGGTTCCTGTGCTGCCCCTTATAATCTTTTTCCTGATTCTTTTTGTGGGAACGATTTTGATCACTCCCAATCTGTACCTTCTCGCATCCAGGTATGAGATGGGAGTCAGAGAGATTATTAGGGGTTCAGTAGTCCTGACGGTTACACGTCCGGTGAACACCCTGGGGAATACGGCAATGCTGGCGGTTGTTTTAATGCTGCTGGAAATTAAAGCGGGAACTTTTATTTTATTTATTGCAAGTATCTATGGATTTATGGTAACATTTATGCATCAAAGAATACAAAGAGCAATCGAAGAGAGCCATTTATGAGCTCTCTTTTTGCTGTACTTTGGGAAGGAGAATAGGAGAGATGGAAAAGAAAAAGCCCATGCAGCTTTACTATAAGCTGTTTTGGACTTACACGGCCATTGTGCTGTGTATTGTATCTGCGCTGGTTGTGTACTTCATATCAGCATCCAGAAAAAGAGCACTTCTGACCAATGAAAACGAGCTGGAACGGATGTGTACGGAAGCGGCAGATTATGTGGACGAGATGATCCAGAGGTCGGATTATCTGTATCAGGATCTGTATCGTTCCTCCTCAGAGCTGGATGACCTTCTGGCATATTTCTCTCTGGATCCGGAAGCCTACCAGAATTTCAGCCTGGACCGGTATTCTGCATCCAGGAGCTATGCATACAAAGGAATCCACAATATGGTGAGTGAAGCTTTTCAGGCATATAAAGAGCTGGAAAAAGTGGAGCTTCTGGCGTACAGCGACATGGAACTGACAGAATGTTATCCTCAGAATATTTTTCATCCCGGCAAGGACGGAAGAATGAGAAAGCAGGGGATCGACCAGGGAAAGTACGGGGAAGAGGGGAAGATCACAGTGGTAAGAGAGATCAATGACCCTTCCAGCATGAATCAGGTGGGGAATATTATCTTTACCTTCGACGGCAGTGAGGCATTTAAGCGGATGGAGAATGCTGCCGCTTACGGAAACCTTGCTGTGACCCTGAATTATGACCCGCCGGTTTATCAGACTGACAGCAGCAATCTGGAGCAGATCTTAAAAGACGAGAACTATTATGTCCTGAGGGAAAATTCGGGAGAATATCATATTTACACTTTTTTTGATAAAGGAGAGGCAGCAATGCTTTCCTGGTCCACCTTCCTGGCAATCCTGGGAACGGGGCTTGTTACTGCTGCGGTTGGAATTATCTGCATCAGCTATTATATAAGAAGGCTGACCGGAAGAGTAAATAATATTCTGGGCGCTATGAATCAGGTTACTACAGGTGATTTATCTGTTCGCCTGAAATATCAGAAAAAAGGCGATGAACTGGATATGATATCGGAGAATTTCAATGAAATGTGCAGCAGGCTGCAGCTTTATATCCAGAAAAGCTATCTGGCGGAGATCGAGCGGAAGAATGCCCAAATGCAGGCGCTGCAGAGCCAGATCAATCCACATTTTCTCTATAATACCCTGGAGGCAATCCGCATGAAGGCGATCTGCAACGGGGACCGGGAAGTGGGGAAGATGCTGTACAGTATGGTAACACTGTTCCGGAGCCAGCTGAAAGAAGCAGATGTGATCACTCTGGGGCAGGAACTGGATTACTGTAAACAGTATCTGGAACTATTTGAATACCGGTATCAGGGACAGTTCCAGTCGAAGGTGGAATGTCCGGTAGAGGTTACGAAGTGGTTGCCACAGAGATCATGGACACACAGATTACGAATGCCTCTGCCCGCGGTGCGCTGACAGCTATTAACAAAAATTCCGAACATCCGGAAAAAGCTATGGAACTGATTAACCTGATCAATACAGACGAATATCTGAGAAACCTGCTGAACTATGGTATTGAAGGCGTTCACTGGGAAAAAGTAGAAGTGGATGAAGCAGAAGCAAAAGAAGCAGAAGGCAAGCCATACGTTTATGACTTTAAGGTAAAACTGATCGAAGAGAAGAAGAAAGACTACTCTGTTCCATACTGGGTACAGGGCGGACTGTTCAATACTTATGTACTGGACAATGAACCTATTGACAAATGGGCAGAATTCAAGGAATTTAACGATGCTTCTCAGGAGGCTCCTTCCTTTGGATTCGACTTTGACCTGGAGCCGGTGAGCACACAGATTGCCGGATTCAGAAACGTACTGGACGAATTCGGAAAATCTCTGTATACGGGAAGCGTTGATCCGGACGAATATGTTCCACAGTTATTAAAGAAGCTGGAAGCAACAGGCGTTCAGGATGTTATCGATGAAATGCAGAAACAGATTGACGAATGGAAAGCAAGCAAATAAAATAAGAGGTAAGAGCAGTCTGCAGGGCTGAGATTACCAGATGTACAGGGCTGCCGCATTCATGGGATAGTGAAATGCGACAGCCCTGTAAATGTATAGGAGGAGACGAATATGGACAGACAGGAGATCCTGCGCAGGATGGGAAGCCTGCAGCAGGCAGCTGATGTAAAAAGTGTAACATACGGGGACGGCAGAGCAAAAGGCATGGAAGCCTGGCAGGTGAAAAACGGATCTCTGCAGTTTACTGTAATGAAAGATAAATGTATGGATCTGGCGGAACTTTCCTATAAGGGGATCAATATGAATTTTCTCTCCAAGCCCGGGCTTCAGGGGAGAAATCACTATGACACCAATGGCAGCGAAGCTCAGAGAAGTATCATGGGCGGCATGATGTTCACCTGCGGTCTGGAGAATATCTGTGCACCTTATGAGGGGGACAAAAGCTATCCCATGCATGGCAGGATCCGTACGACTCCGGCGGAGCACACAGGTGTGTATACCGGATGGGAGGGAGATTCCTACCGTATGAGCATCCGGGGAGAGATGCGGGAAGCAGAGCTGTTCGGAGAAAATCTGGTGCTGGAACGCGAAATTACCACACAGTTTCCGGGAAAAGAGATCGTAATCAGGGATACCATAGAAAACCAGGGCTTTCGTGAGGAACCTGCGATGCTTCTCTATCACTTCAATGTGGGCTATCCACTTCTCGATGAAGGCGCGCGGATTATCCTGCCAACCAGGAAAGTAACGCCGAGAGATGAGGCAGCGGCGCCTCATACAGAGAAATATTCTGTCATGGAAGCTCCTGTGGACAACGAGCCGGAGTATGTATTTCTCCATGAGCTGACAGCTGACAGTGAGGGAAATACCTTTGCGGCAGTGATCAATGAGAAGCTGGGTCTGGGCATCCAGCTCAGCTTTAATCAGAAGAATCTGCCTTATTTCATGCAGTGGAAATCTTTGGCAAGCGGAGACTATGTCATCGGCCTTGAACCTGCAAACTCCAGTGTATACGGCAGAGGATACCATGAAGAAAGAGGGGATCTCCACAGGATCCGGCCCTTTGAGAAAGAGGAAAGACAGCTTACCATCACGATTCTGGAGGGAGATGAGCTGCAGACAGTAAAAGAAAAAGCAGAAAACCTGAGGAAAGGCTGAACAGCTGTCTGCCTGATCCGGGGTTCATGGGAATAAGAGACAAAAAGGGAGACATTTATGGAAAAAAGAGAATTGAACAAAAACTGGAAAATGCGCCGCGTGGGAGAGTCCCAGTGGCAGGAAGCAATCGTTCCCGGGACTGTCTATACAGATCTTCTGAGAAACGGGAATATGGAAGATCCTTTCTGGAAGGATAACGAAGATAAGATCTGTGCTCTGATGGAAGATGACTATGAATATGAATGTACATTTTCGGAAGAAGAGACAGAAAGCTGCTCCAGGGTATACCTACGTTTTGAAGGACTGGATACAGTAGCCTCTGTTTATCTGAACGGAAAACTTTTGGGAGAGCCGTTTAATATGCACAGAGTCTGGAAATATGAAGTGAAAGACCTGTTGGAAGGACAGAAAGAAAATGTACTGAAGGTAGTATTTCATTCTCCTCTTAAATATATTGCAGAAGCTTATAAGAAATACGGAAACATTGGAAACGATGATACCTTTGAGGGATTCATGCATTTGAGAAAAGCCCATTATATGTTTGGATGGGACTGGGGCGCTCATCTTCCCGATGCCGGCATTTTCCGTCCGGTATTTCTGTGTAAGGTGAAAGGCGGGGAGATCGACAGTGTCTATATCCGCCAGGAACATGAAGAGGGGATATGTACGCTTCATTTTGACGCAGATTACTCTATGGAAGAAGAGGGAAGCTATACCTGCTGTATGAAGGTGACTTCGCCGGATGGAAAGATCTATGAGACAGTTCTGTCCCCGGATGGAGAAGGAAGCCTTGTGATCCAGGATCCTATGCTCTGGTGGGTCAACGGGCTGGGAGAACAGCCCCTTTATGAGGTCGAAGCTGTGCTTTGCAGAGATGGGAAGCCTGTGGATTCCTGGAAGAGACGGATCGGACTGCGCTCTATGACCATGAAGATTGAAAAGGACCAGTGGGGAGAATGCTTTGCCCATGAAATCAATGGAAAGACATTTTTCGCCATGGGAGCGGACTATATTCCCGAAGATCATCTTCTGGGAAGGCGGAGCAGGGAGAAGACCAGGAAACTTTTAGAAGACTGTAAACTGGCCAATTATAATGTGATCCGTGTCTGGGGCGGAGGCTTTTATCCGGATGACTGGTTCTATGATCTCTGCGACGAGCTGGGACTGGCGGTGTGGCAGGACTTTATGTTTGCCTGCTCCGTGTATGAACTGACTCCGGAATTCGAGGCGAATATCCGGCAGGAATTTATTGATAACATCAAACGTCTTCGCCATCATCCTTCTCTTGGACTGTGGTGCGGAAATAATGAGATGGAAATGTTTGTAGATGAA
>CALWHD010000131.1 GCA_944380235.1 uncultured Blautia sp. | reverse complement strand
ACAGTAAATACTTGTGAAGGCAATGACAGAGATAAAAAAAACACAGCCTAAAATAATCAGTTCTATTTTACGTTTAAGCGGCATATCACGAAATTTTAGTATAAGCATGCAAAATTCTCCCTGAAATAAAAAAGTAATTTTTCTTCAATCATTATACAGAAAAAAGATAGTTTAATAAATATATGGAATTAAAAAGTCATTTTTTTATTAAAAAGTGGCTTTTTTGCTAAAAAAGGTGGAAAAATTATAAATTAAAAGTTGGTTTTGTTAATTTTCTGTTTAGAAATAAGGAGATATAATGTCAATAGTTACAAAAACAGAAACGAAATTATTTGAGAAGCTTCTTGAAAAATTTTGAAAAGGAAAAGGAGGAAGAAGAATTGAAATCTAAGAAAGTAAAAAGAATACTTGCACTGGCTGTTACAGGCGTTGTCTGTGTAAGCTCATTGGGGGCCTGCGGATCTTCATCTGATTCAGGAGAGAGTTCCAGCAGCGAAAGCAGCGAAGAAAGCAGCAGCGGTTCCAGTGATCTTGTTATGGCATGGTGGGGCAATCAGGTCCGTAATGAGAAAACCCAGGAGGCACTGGATAAATACAAAGAACTTAACAGTGTGTCTGTGGAAGGTCAGTTTTACCAGTGGAATGATTACTGGAGTAAAATGGCTACTGCGGCAGCAGGAAACAGTATGCCTGATTTAATCCAGATGGACTACTCTTATATTGAGCAGTATGTAGACAATGGACAGCTTCTGGATCTCACACCATATATCGAAAGTGGAGCGCTGGATACAAGCAACATTCCGGAAAACGTACTTGCAATGGGAGAAGTAGATGGCGGAAATTACGGAATCGCCGCAGGTGTAAGCGGAAACTGTCTGTTCTATAATAAAACTGTGACGGATGAGCTTGGAATCACTATGAAAGACAATATGTCCTTTGACGAATTTGTGGCCATTGCAAAACAGATCACAGAAGAGACAGGATACCGTGCAAATATACTTTCTCAAAATAACTATTTCACTGAATGGTCCAGAGCAGAGGGTATCCCGATTGTAGAGGCAAAACTGCCGGTTGAAAGTGCAGACCAGTATACTCCGTTCTATCAGATCATGGAGGATTCCATTAAAGACGGATGGCAGCTTACACCAGATTATATCGACACAACAGCTGTAGAGACTGACCCCATGGTTTATGGCTCAAGCCCGGAGACTATGGCATGGTGTACGATCAATGGTACTTCTAATCAGCTGACAGCATTCCAGTCTGCTGCTCCGGAAGGAACAGAGATTGCAGTTACAACTATTCCTACAACAGATACAGTTACATCTAATTATCTGAAACCGGCTCTTTATTTCTCTATCAGCGCTGATACAGAGGATCCGGATGCGGCAGTTGCACTGCTTGACTATCTGATCAATTCAGAAGATGCCAATGCGATTCTTCTTGGAGAAAGAGGTGTACCTGCATCTACAGCCATTGCAGATTATATTTATGATTTGGTAAGTGAGACAGAGCAGAAATCCTTTGCTTTTGTAACAGATGTGATCACACCGAACAGTTCACCGATCAACCCGCCGGATCCCACAGGTATGAGTGAACTCACCGATACATTAAAGAAGGTAGCAGAAAAGATTGGCTATGGTGAAGCTTCAGCTGAAGAAGCGGCTCAGGAAGTTTACAACAAAGGTATTGAACTTTGGGGTGAATAAACAATCGATGGCACGCTTGGTGAACCGCCTGTTGTCATGAATAATATAAAGCTGTCGCCTGCCTGTACATAGACAGAAGGCGGCAGCTTTTCTACATAACAAAAGCGGCAGTCTGACAGACAGCAGTTTTGCGGATTGCCGGAAAGGAGAAGAGATGCACTCTGATAGTAAGTTATATAAGTTTTTAAATAAAGAAAAAAGTGCAGGTGTTATATTCTGTCTGCCTTTTATTATTGGTTTTATTGCCTTTTTGATCGTTCCTATGGGAATCTCTTTGTATTATTCCTTTTGTGACTACGATATCTTATCCCCGCCGAAATTTGTAGGGCTGGACAATTATATCAAAATGTTCACAGGAGATGAAGTTTTCTGGAGATCTTTTAAAGCAACTGTATATTTTGCTCTGGTTTCTGTTCCTCTCAGGTTGGTTTTTGCCCTGATCGTGGCAATGATCCTGGTAAAACCAACAAAACTGACAGGTTTTTACAGAGCAGCTTATTATCTTCCGTCTATCATCGGAGGATCTGTGGCAGTCGCTGTATTGTGGAAAAGAATGTTTGCTCCTGACGGTGTTGTAAATGCTCTGTTGGGAACCATTGGAATTGATACTAACTTTGCCTGGCTGGGAAGTACGAAGACAGCTATCTGGACACTGATCATCCTGGCAGTCTGGCAGTTTGGATCTTCCATGCTGATTTTCCTGTCTGCGTTAAAACAGATTCCGAAGGATCTGTATGAGGCGGCGGAGGTTGACGGCGCTACGAAAGTGACAAAATTCTTTAAAGTGACCCTTCCTCTTCTGACTCCTACCATATTTTTCAACCTGGTTATGCAGATGATCAACGGCTTCCTTGCGTTTACACAGAGTTTGATCATTACACAGGGAAAACCTATGGACAGTACCCTGTTCTATGCTGTGTATATGTATCAGCAGTCCTTTAACTACAACAGCGCGGGATATGCATCCGCAATGGCATGGACAATGCTGCTGTTTATCGGTCTGCTTACGTTGATTTTATTTAAAACAAAGAAATTCTGGGTATACGATCAGGAGTGAGTGGTATGAAAGTAAAAAAGACGATAAAAACAACAATCTATCATGTTCTGGTATTTGGCTTTGGACTGGTGATGCTGTATCCTCTGTTCTGGATGTTTATGAGTTCTTTCAAAGAGAGCGGTACGATTTTTACAACTGCAAGTCAGATCATACCGGAAAAGTTTATTACTACAAATTATATCAATGGCTGGAAAGGATTTGCCGGAATTTCTTTTGGAACTTTCTTTAAGAATTCTCTGTTTATCTCTATTCTGGCAACTGCAGGTACACTGATTTCTTCTGCTCTGGTAGCATATGGATTCTCCAGATGCCAGTTCAGAGGAAAGAAGATTTTATTTGCCGCTATGCTGGCCTCCATGATGCTGCCGGGACAGATCCTTATGGTTCCACAGTATCTGTGGTATCAGAAACTGGGCTGGGTAGGCGGATTTTTACCGCTGATCGTCCCATACTGTTTTGCAATCCAGGGATTTTTCGTATATCTGATGATGAATTTCATCAACGGTATACCGAGGGACCTGGATGAAGCGGCGAAGATTGACGGCTGTTCCTACTATGGTATTTTCGGCAGGATCATACTGCCTCTGATGAGTCCGGCTATTATCACAGGAGGAATTTTCTCCTTTATGTGGAGATGGGATGACTTTATGTCCGCTTTGCTGTACATTAATGATGCTGAAAAATATCCGGTGTCTCTGGCACTGAAACTGTTTGCTGACCCTGGCTCTTCTTCTGACTATGGCGCAATGTTTGCTATGGCAACCTTATCACTGGTTCCTATCGTGGTGATCTTCTTTGTATTCCAGAGATATCTGGTAGACGGAATTGCCACATCCGGACTGAAAGGCTGAAAACAGGAGGAAGGTTATGTTCAGAGCAGGAATCGTCGGCTGCGGGAATATTGCCCGCATACATGCGCAGGCGTTAAAAAACGCAGGCTGTGCGGCAATACAGGCATTTGCTGATGCCAAGGAAGAGAAAGCAAAAGAATACTGCAGTCTATATGGGACGGAACATACACGGGCCTACCATTCCCTGGAAGAGATGCTGAAAGAGGAAGAACTAGATACAGTGCACATCTGTACCCCGCACTATCTTCATGTACCTATGGCGCGGAAAGCCCTGGAAAAAGGCGTTCATGTTTTTATGGAAAAACCGCCTGCTATTTCAAAAGAAGAATTTTTTCTGTTGGAACAGGCAAAAGAGAAGTCAGGGAAAGAGGTAGGGATATGTTTCCAGAATCGGTACAATGATGCTGTAGAGAAAATCCGTGAGACTTTGAACAGCGGTAAACTTGGAAACGTAAAAGGCGCAAGAGCGTTTGTGACCTGGAACCGGGGTGCCGAGTATTATACAGGAAGCAGCTGGAGAGGGGCCTGGGGAACAGAAGGCGGAGGCATTCTGATCAATCAGGCGATCCACACCCTGGATCTGCTGGTATATCTGCTGGGAAAGCCGGAAAGCGCGGAGGGATCTTTTCACAATCATCATTTGAAACATATCATTGAGGTGGAAGATACTATGGAAGCCTACATAAAGTTTCCGAAAGGCTGTGCCTGTTTTTATGCTACAGGTGCTTATGCAGATGATGCACCGGTTCTTCTGGATATTTTATGTGAGAGCGGGGCAGTCCGGATGGAAGGCGAGAGACTGAAGATAATCAAATCGGGCGGAAGCAGCCAGTCGTATGATTTTGAGAAAAAGTCCGGAATACCGGGAAAGAAATATTGGGGAAATTCCCACCAGGCCTGTATACAGGACTTTTATGACAGTATTCTGGAAGGCAGGATTTTCAGGAACCGTCTGGAGTCAGTGAAAGATACCTTTCTGCTTGCTATGGATTTATACAGCCAGGCAAAACAGAACAAATAATTATGAGAAACAGGAGTGAGCGTATTATGGATAAGGTAAGATTAGGAATTATCGGTGTCGGGAATATGGGAACCGGTCATGTTAAAAATCTGAAAGAAGGGAAAGTACCGGAGCTTGAGCTTGTGGCTGTGGCTGACAGACTGGAGCGGCAGAGAAAATGGTGCAGGGATAACCTTGCGGAAACAGTGCAGATTTTCGAAGAGGGCGAAGACTTGATAAACAGCGGCTGCTGTGAGGCTGTTCTTATTGCGGTACCCCATTATCAGCATCCGGAGCTTGCTGTGAAAGCTTTTGCAAAAGGCCTCCATGTTCTGTGTGAAAAACCGGCAGGGGTATATGTAAAACAGGTCCGGGAGATGAATGAAGCTGCAGATAAAAGCAATGTAGTATTTGCCATGATGTTCAATCAGAGAACCAACTGCATTTACCGCAAAATGCACGAGATGGTACAGAACGGGGAACTGGGAGCGATCCGGAGAGTAAACTGGATCATCACAGACTGGTACCGAACCCAAAGCTATTATGATTCCGGAAGCTGGCGAGCTACCTGGGACGGAGAAGGAGGAGGCGTACTGCTGAATCAGTGCCCCCACAACCTGGACCTGATCCAGTGGATCTGCGGGATGCCCTGCAAAGTAAGAAGCTTCTGCCATGAGGGAAAATGGCATGACATTGAGGTGGAAGATGATGTGACCGCATATCTGGAATATCCCAATGGAGCCACCGGAGTGTTTATCACGACTACGGGAGATGCTCCCGGCACCAACCGCTTTGAGATCACAGGAGAATTGGGAAAACTGGTATGCGAAGATGAAAAGCTGACCTTCTATAAATTAAAAGAAAATCTGACAAAACACTGCGCGGAGTGCAAAGGCGGATTTGATAAACCGGAATGGGAGGTCATAAACGTAGAGACAGACGGAGAGAATGAACAGCATGTAGGCGTCATGAAAGCCTTTGCAGGAGCAATCCTGAGGGGAACTCCCCTGGTAGCGGACGGAAGAGAAGGAATTCGTGGACTGGCTCTTTCCAATGCTATTCATCTTTCCAGCTGGCTGGACCGTACAGTGGAAATACCGGTAGATGAAGATGTATTTCTTGAGGAATTAAACAAGAGAAGGGCCACATCAAGGAAAAAAGAGGGAAGCGGCGTAGTCTTTGATACAGAAGGAAGCTACGGGACAAAATAATGAGTCAGCGTACAGAAATAAATGAGGAGTGAGATCATGAAAAACCATATTATTATCAGCGGTTTCGCAGATGAGATCGCAGAATCCCTGGACACGCAGATCCAGGTGATTAAAAAACTGGGAATTGACCATATTGAAATGCGCGGAGTAGACGGACGTCCCCTGGTAGAACACAGCCTGGAGGAAGTCCGGGAGATCAAGAAAAAACTGGATGAAAATGGTATCCGCCTTTCATCTGTAGGCTCTCCGATCGGTAAGATCAAGATTACCGATTCCTTTGAGGAGCATTATGAATTATATAAAAAGACGGTGGAAATCTCCAAGATCATGGAAGCACCTTACATCCGCCTGTTCAGCTTCTTTATTCCGGAAGGGGAAGAACCGGCAAAATATAAGGATGAGGTTTTCAAAAGGACAAAGATGTTCGTGGATTATGCCAAAGAACAGGATGTGGTGCTGCTTCATGAGAATGAGAAGGAAATCTACGGGGATGTGGCTTCCCGCTGTCTGGAACTCATGGAAGAATTTTATTGTGACCATTATAAAGCAGTTTTTGACTTCGCTAATTTTGTCCAGTGCGGGCAGGACACACTGGAGGCTTATGAGATGCTGAAGCCTTATATTGCCTACATCCACATTAAGGATGCTCTTATGGAAACCGGGGAAGTCGTTCCTTCCGGTATGGGAGACGGCAATGTGGAAAGAATCTTAAAAACCCTTCTGGACGGGGGATACGAAGGCTATCTGTCCCTGGAACCTCATTTGACTGATTTTACAGGTTTTGGGGATCTGGAAACTGGCGAAGGAAAAGAGAAAAGAAAAATGACCGGGGAAGAGGCCTATACTATGGCATATGAAGCCCTGAAGAAGATTTTAGAACGGATAAATGCATAAAAAGAGGTTGACAAACGAATTCAACTGGTTATAATATGGAGACAAAGAAAAATTCTAACACGTTGAAGAGAAGAGTAGGATGTGGAAGGTCCCAGAGAGGGGCGTGTATGCTGGAAGCGCCCTGTCACGGAAGCATTTGAAAACTACCTCTGAGTGGCCCCAATCCGGTCCGGTGATTCCGTTATCATCAAAATGAAGTGGTTACCAAATCCTGTTTCCCAAAGCTTGAAAGGAGACAGGGCTTATAACAAAAAGGGTGGAACCGCGGACCTTCTAAAAGTGAGATTGTCCGTCCCTTGCAGTCAAGAATCGGCTGTAAGGGACGGATTTTTGTTATTCACCGTTCCTTTACACAGCCTGTAAAGAAAGGAGAAAAATACTATGATCATCACATTAAAAGACGGTTCTAAGAAAGAGTATGACCAGAGCAGATCTGTTTATGACATTGCCCTGGATATCAGCGAAGGGCTTGCCCGGGCGGCATGTGCAGGAGAAGTAGACGGAGAAGTGGTAGATTTAAGGACAGTAGTAGATAACGACTGCTCCTTAAATATCCTGACAGCCAATGACGAGAAAGGTCTGGCAGCCCTGCGCCATACAGCTTCCCATGTGCTGGCAGAAGCGGTGAAAAATTTGTATCCTCAGGCAAAGCTTGCCATCGGACCTTACATTGACACAGGATTTTATTATGATTTTGACCATGAATCCTTTACAAGAGAAGAGCTGGATGCCCTGGAAAAGGAAATGAAAAAGATCATCAAAAAAGGTGCCAGGATTGAACGCTACACACTTCCAAGAGAAGAAGCCATTAAATTCATGGAGGAGAAGGGAGAACCCTATAAAGTGGAGCTCATCCGGGATCTTCCGGAAGACGCGGAGATTTCTTTCTATTCCCAGGGGGATTTTGTAGATCTGTGCGCAGGTCCTCATTTAATGAGCACCAAGGGTGTAAAAGCATTTAAGCTGATCTCTTCCTCCGGCGCATACTGGAGAGGGGACGAGAAGAACAAGATGCTGTCCCGCATCTACGGCACTGCTTTCGGAAAGAAAGAAGAGCTGAATGAATACCTGGAGCAGCTGGAGGAGGCAAAGAAAAGAGATCATAACAAGCTGGGAAGAGAGATGGAACTTTTCACTACGGTAGATGTGATCGGACAGGGACTTCCTCTTCTGATGCCCAAGGGTGTGACTGTGATCAAGGAGCTGCAGAGATGGATCGAGGA
>CALWHD010000130.1 GCA_944380235.1 uncultured Blautia sp. | reverse complement strand
TTAATGATAACAAAACCGGCATGATGAAACAGATGACTTCTCTGGCAAACCTGGGACTGCTGGGCAATTTCATCGGAATGCTCACAGACTCCAGAAGTTTCCTTTCTTATCCAAGACATGAGTACTTTAGAAGGATCATGTGCGAACTGATCGGCGGCTGGGTAGAAAACGGCGAATATCCTAAAGATATGAAGAATCTGGAAAAGATTGTAAAGGGAATTTCCTATAATAACGCAGTACGTTATTTCGGATTTGATCTGGAAACAAAATAAAAATAGAAACCAGACAGAGAAGAGAAGGGCATTGCCGGGAAGGCAGTGCCTTTTCTGTGTGACCTCCTCTTTTACTCTGTCCGGAACAGGAGTACTATATGGAAAGAAAAAAAGGATATCTGTTTTTATTTATCACTTTCTTTATCTGGGGAAGCCAGTATGTGATCAGCAAGTATGCTTTGGCAGTTATGCCGCCCATGACTGTGCTTTTATGCCGTTATATCGTGTCTGTGACTGCCCTGGCAGTGATCAGCAGGGTAAAAGGAAACAACAGGCCAGTGAAGAAAGAACACTGGAAATATTTTCTGGTCATCGGCGGGCTGGGGTATTTTGTATCCATCGGCTGCCAGCTTATGGGGACCAGTCTTTTAGACGCTTCCCTGGCATCTTTGATCAATGCCATGAATCCAATTACGATTTCCATCCTGGCAGCGCTGATTCTGAAGGAGAAAATCGGGAAAAAGAATGTGATCAGCATTGTGCTGTCCGTGGCAGGCGTATACATTATCCTGGGTGTGGGAAGCGGGCATATTTCCCCTGCAGGCGTGCTGGCCTCTGTGGGTTCCGTGACTTTCTGGTCTCTTGCTTCTGTATTTATCCGCAAAATTTCCGCAGATTATGATCCTGTGCAGATTTCTCTTTATGGCATGGTAATCGCTTTTATCTGTACAGTCCCGGCTGCAGGAATTGAGCTTGCTATGAAGCCGTGCACCGTTACCCCGGCTGCAGTGGCTTCCTGCCTGTATCTCGGGATTGCGGGAACTGCAGTTGCCCATACTTTTTGGAACAAGAGTATCAAGATCCTGAATGCCAGTACCTGCTCTATGTGGTATCCTCTGCAGCCGCTGGTGTCAGCTCTTCTTGGAATCGTTCTTTTAGGAGAAGACATTACCCCTCAATTTATTACAGGGGGGATTTTGATCTGTATGGGAATTTTGGTCACCGTGGCAGTGAAGCCTGAGAGCAGATAATAAAAGAACAACAGGGACCGCCTTTTAGAGGCATTCTCTGCTGTTCTTTTTATGTATGGGCTTATTTCAGAGCATTCATTTCTTTTGCCACGGATTCCAGATTTTCACGGATAGAGAGTGACTGAGGACAGACCTCCTCGCATTTGCCGCATTTCTGGCACTGGTCTGCTCTTGCAGATTCTTCCAGTTCGACAAAATAAGACTGTTTTGTGCGGGTTACATTTCCATACATGGACAGATCATTCCAGATACGGAAATTTTGGGGGATATTTACGCCGAAGGGACAGGGCATGCAGTAAGCGCAGCCTGTACAGCCGTTTTTGGTTCTTTTCTTGATGGAAGCCGCAACATCAGCAACCAGTTCCTTTTCTCTTAAAGAAAGAGGCTGAAATTTTCCGAAGGTATTCAGATTATCTTCTACCTGCGCCATATCAGACATACCGCTTAAAACTACTTTTACGTTGGGCTTGTTTGCCACCCAGCGAAGTGCCCAGGAAGAAATACTGGCACCTGGCTTATAGTTACGGAAAGGCTCTGTCACTTCATCGGGAAGGGATGCCAGAGAACCGCCTTTTACAGGCTCCATAATCACCAGAGGGATACCCAGCTCTTCTGCCAGTTCATAGCCCCGGTCTCCTGCCTGAATATCTGTATCTACGTAATTGTACTGTATCTGGCAGAAATCCCAGTTTCTGTAAGTGATAATGGTTTTGAATACATCAAATTCATCATGGAAAGAAAAACCGAAGAAGCGGATCTTTCCCTGTTTTTTCATTTCTTCAAAGTAAGGAATCAGATTCAGGTCCAGAACCTGCTGCCATTTTTCTTTGTCCAGGCAGTGGAGCAGATAAAAATCCACATAATCTGTCTGAAGACGATCCAGCTGTTCCTGGAACAGGCGTTTTGCATCATCCAAGGTTTTTACATTCCAGACAGGAAGCTTCGTTGCCAGGTAGAGTTTACTGCGGTCATATTTTTTTAGAACACGCCCTACAAAAGGTTCACTGTCTCCATTGTGATAAGGATAAGCTGTATCAATGTAATTGACACCTGCCTGAATGGCTGTATCCAGCATCTTTTCCGCCTCTGCTTCGTCAATCTTTCCGTCTTCCGTGGTAGGGAAGCGCATACAGCCAAAGCCCAGAAGAGAGGGAGAAACCCCCAGTTTTTCAAATTTACGATATTCCATGATTCAGATACCTCCTACGGTTGGATAGAATAGATAAATCGGAACAGACAAAGCCTGTTTTCCCTTGTTCTATTGTAGCATTTCATGGAGGGAATTAATAGAGAAATTATAGAAAATTTTCATAGAATCTTTTATAATGAAAGACAGGAAAAAAGCTGGACAAGAGCAGGAACAGGAGGTTTATCATGCAGAATTTTGTGTATTACGCGCCTACAGAGGTGGTATTCGGAAAAGGAACAGAAGAGAAGACGGGAGAAGAGGTGAAGAAATGGGGAGGAAGCCGCGTCCTTATCGTCTACGGCGGCGGAAGTGTGAAAAGAAGCGGGCTTTTGCAGAAAGTGGAGGCGTCCCTGGATAAGGAGGGGATCGCCTGGATGGAGTACGGCGGGGTAAAGCCAAATCCCAGACTTGCCTTCGCCCAGGAGGGCGTGAGAAAAGCGCTGGAATTTCAGGCGGATTTCCTTTTGGCGGCAGGAGGAGGAAGCGCCATTGACACAGCGAAAGCCATCGCCCATGGAACAGCGAACCCCAAGATGGACCTGTGGGATATCTGGACAGGAAAGGAAGCCCTGACAAAGAGCCTTCCGGTGGGAGTGGTGCTGACAATCTCCGCAGCAGGAAGCGAGATGAGCGATTCCGCGGTGCTGACCAATGAAGCCATCGGCAGGAAGCAGGGATTATCCACGCCTTACAACCGTGTGAAATTCGCCGTGATGAACCCGGAGCTTACTGCCACCCTGCCCAAATATCAGGTTGCCTGCGGCGTGGTGGATATTCTGATGCACACCCTGGACCGGTATTTTACCCATACCAAAGGAAATGAGATGACCGACGAGATTGCGGAAGCGCTTCTTCGCATAGTGGTCCGAAATGGGAGAAGGGCTTATGAAGACCCGGCGGATTACGCCGCCGCCAGCGAGCTGATGTGGTGCGGAAGCCTTTCCCACAATGGTCTTACCGGGCTTGGGGCAGAGACGGATTTCGCGCCTCACAAGCTGGGACATGAGCTGAGTGCCAAATACGACGTGGCGCACGGCGCCAGCCTTTCCGCGGTCTGGGAGGCATGGGCGCGGTATGTCTGCCCGGAGGAGCCGGAGCGTTTCGCGCGGTACGCGAAGAAGGTCTGGGGGATTGAAGAGCAAGATCCGGTGAAGGCGGCAGACGCGGGCATTCAGGCGACCGTGGAGTATTTCAGAAGTCTGGATATGCCGGTCAGCCTGGGAGATCTGGAAGGCGGCGTTAAGACAGAGGAGGAGCTGCTGGATATGGCGAAGCGGTGTACGGGAAACGATACCTTTACCGTGGCGAAATTTAAGGTGCTGCATCAAAACGATGTGCTGGAGATCTACCGGAGAGCAAATCATCGGTAAGCGGACGGGAGAAGGCTGCCACTTTTATAGATTGGATTAGAAAATAGTTTGGAATATGGAAAATCGTATAGCCAATACGTCTACCAATGAGCGTGTGAAACTGAATAATGCACTGAACCGCCTGAAAGATCAGGATGCTGAGCTGCGGATTCATGAGGAAAAAATCCACCATCTGGCAGATCAGATGAGCTTGCTTTAGTTTGTCTATTTTCAGGAATATCTTGTTCTTCTGCGGAAACTCAGGAATTTTATTATTGACATATGATAATAAAAGAGTATAATAAACATATGCCAAAAAAGAATATCCCAGGGAAGTTGTTCTTTGCGGGACATTCTCATGAAAAACACCGCGGCGGGAAAGCGGCGGCAAAACCAGCAGAAAGGAGAGCTTATGCCAAGACCTAATAAACCAAAGCACGTAAAACGTCTGCCTGTCTGCAGAGAGTTCGCTCCGGTCCGGGGAGAAAAGAATCCGCACCAGATCCTTCTGACTGTGGAGGAGTACGAGACACTGCGCCTCATGGACTATCAGGGACTGAATCAGGAGGAATGCGCCCGGCAGATGAAGGTGGGTCGAGCCACCGTACAGGCAGTTTACACAGAAGCCAGAAAGAAGCTGGCGCGTTTCCTGGTGGAGGCGTCCAGCCTTACCATCGCCGGGGGAAATTACGTGCTGGATGAAACAGAAAGGGAGGGCATGGCTCGGAAAGGGAGAAATCAGATGAAGATAGCAGTTACCTATGAAAACGGAGAAGTTTTTCAGCATTTCGGACACACAGAGCAGTTCAAGATCTATGACACAGAGGACGGCAGGATTTTATCCTCGGAAGTGATCGGTACAAACGGATCCGGTCACGGAGCTCTGGCAGGATTCTTAAAGGAACAGGGGGTTCAGGTGCTGATCTGCGGCGGTATCGGCGGGGGTGCCAGAAATGCCCTGGCAGAGGCAGGCATCCGTCTCTTCCCCGGCGCCTGCGGTAATGCGGACGCTCAGATAGAGGCTTATTTAGCAGGAAATCTGGATTACGATCCAGACACCACCTGCAGTCATCACCACGAAGGAGGAAGCTGCGGTGAGCATGAGCATGGTCATGGAGAGCACTGCGGCGGACATTGCGGACACTAAATGGCGGCGCTCAGATAAGGAAGCGGTACAGACAGGGGCAGTCAGAAAGATCTGACTGCCCCTTTTGCATGATGCATCAGGAAAGCGGCTGTCGTGCTTGCGCGGGCAGACATTTTCCTGGTAACGGACAGCGAGCGGCTTTGCCGCGAACTGTCTGCGGTATCGCGGCGGATAAAGGAATCTGTTTCTCCTGTTCGATCTGGATAAAAAGATAGGAAACACAGGGAAAATATGATAAAATAGCAGGCAAATAAGCAGGTAAAAGGAATTGTATATGGGACAGGAGGCGCTTAACCATGAAGGATAAAGGAATGAAAGTGAATGAATATCAGCGATTGGCAATGACTACGCTTAATCCAAAGCTGGATAAAAGAGATGTTTTAATCAACAGCGTAATGGGGCTGTGTGGAGAAGCAGGAGAAGCCATTGACATTGTGAAAAAATGGATGGCACAGGGACATGAGCTGGATAAGGAACATTTGACGAAAGAACTTGGAGATATTGCATGGTATCTGGCAGAAGCTGCTACGGCGTTAGACATTTCTCTTGAAGAAATTTTTCAGGCAAATATTGATAAATTGAAAAAGAGATATCCAGAGGGTTTTGAGATCCAAAAGTCCTTAGTCAGATCAGAGTGTGATTGAAATTTCATTCCGGCAATCTTGTGGAGGTACGAAGATGCACATAAAGGATGCGGTACTAGGAGAAAAAATATGGGGATTATCAAACGGAGGAAAACAAGGCTTTAAACAGATAAATTCGAGAATAATATAGCACGAAAAATTTGTATCTGACGAGGAGGTGAGGTCAATGTTAGATAGAACAATCCCGTTTTATAACATGATTTTGAGATGCGACTATTACAAGTATAAAAATGTAGTGTTGCCAAAAGGATTCTCCATTGTGAATTATAAAAGTGGATATGAGAGAACATGGGCGGAATTAGAGTATGCCATTGGGGATTTTGAGTCTCTGGAAGAAGCAGAAAATTATTTTATAACAACATATTTGCAGAAGCAAGAGTTGTTAAGGAATATCCTTTTTCTTATAAATGCTAATAACATGGTAATTGGCTCATGTATTGCTTGGCAAGACAAACGAGGAGATTCTTGTGTTTCTTCGCTGCATTGGTTAATTGTTGATGAAAAATATCACGGAATGGGCTTGGGGAAAGCTTTGTGTTGTGCCACTATGAATATTTTTGAAGAACAAAAGAGGCTTCCTGTCTATATCCATACACAACCGTGGAGTTGGAAGGCTATTTTCTTATACCTTTCATTGGGTTTCAGACTTCAAGAAAGCGATACATTTTCACGTTATGAAAACGAATATCATCAGGCAATGAAAGAATTAAAAAAGGTTGTTACAGAAAAGCAGTTTTCATTATTGCTGTCAAAACGCTCTTTGTGATGGCTCTCATATCGTGTATTTGGTTTTTAATGAGAACCGTTGTATTGGAACTGGAAGAGTTAGTTTTTTTCAAGTGATACCGACTTAGCACAATCCGAGTGGAAAGAAGGCGTACATAATGAATATGTACACAAATCCTAAATATAGAAGAAAGGGGATTGCCTATAAAATATTAGATATGCTGATTAAAGCTACTAAGAGCAAAGGCATCTCGTGGATTTCATTAGAAGGGACGGATATGGGACGACCGTTATATGAAAAATATGGTTTTGTAAAAATGAATAATGAAATGGAATTATCAGAGAGATAAAGCCCAGGTTGTGAAAAATAGTATCCAGCTTTTCTCTTGCCGCAAATATCTAGTTCGAAAGGGAAACTGCCGAATGCATTGCGGCAGCGCTTTCAGCGCAAGAACAGCCGAAATTAGATTTTGATTGTACAGGATATAAACAGCTATTAAAATATGGGAATAAAGAAATAAACACATTTGAACTTTAAAGGAAAAAGATTTATGGTGAAAGCAATGAAAGAGACGAAAGAATTATCGATTTCAAAAACAATACTGGGAATTATTTTTGCGATTACTATTTTAGTTATTGCGCAAATTTTGGCGTTTAATATCAGTGAAATTCCTTTTGGTCTTGGAATCTCCGGTGCGATTTGCAATATAATTGCTGGAATTTTATATGTCGTATTTGCTCTTTTAGGAACGACGCTGCTTTGTAAAAGATTTTTAAGAATATCTATGGTTGAAATGAGAATTCCCCGCATTCAGCTGAAAGTAACTTGGTTAATATCTGCAGTGCTTATGCCAATATCTGTATTACTGATTTCTATATTAGTGGGCGGTCATTGGCAAACAAATACTTTTGACGCTAAAACTACATTAGCAACCATTACGAGCGCTGTTTTCTTTTTTGGATTAGCAACTGGAATTGTTGAAGAAATTATTTTTCGCGGCATAATCATGGGCTGTTTAGAAAAGAGATTCAATATAAAAATTGCGGTCCTTATTCCATCTGTTCTTTTTGGATTACTTCATATTATAGGGAATGATCTGGACTTTGCCAGTATTGTTCAATTACTTATCGCAGGGAGTATCGTTGGTATTTTGTTTTCTTTAATTACTTATGAAAGTAACTCTATTTGGAATAGTGCAATTATTCATGCCATTTGGAATATGACGATTATCGGTGGGATTTTATACATCGGAAAAAGTGCGGATGGTAGCTCGATATTTAATTTTATTTTAGAAAACAAGTCTTTTTTACTTTCAGGCGGGGATTTCGGCATTGAAGCGTCCGTTATATCTATTTTTGTATATCTGGTTTTTATTACGGTGGCAATCGTACTATTGAAGAAAAAGGAGCGCTGAAGAATTTGACGAAGCAAT
>CALWHD010000129.1 GCA_944380235.1 uncultured Blautia sp. | reverse complement strand
GAGATGAGCTTACAAATAGGAAATGCTGTTCCACCTAAATTGGCACAGGCAAGCGGAAAGGTTATTATAAATTATATGGGATTATATGAAGATTATTTGGAAGAACAGACAAAGGGAGTGATAACACAATGATAACAAAATCCCCCAAAACCACACGGATACAGTGGAAAATCCAGATTTTCCCCCACGAATCACACGAAAAATCACCATTTGCATACCGCAATATACCGGTCTGATACCGTGAAGGCGGAAGAACTGTAGGTTCAGGTCGTGTTGCTTCTATCGTAGAATAATTTCAGATAGAACTACTGTAAAAATTATATAGAGTACCGAAAGGTGCATTGTGTCCAAGCGTAAGATTGCCCCGGAACCGAAAGGTTTCCGGGGTTTTTCTGTTGGCATTCTTCTGGAAAGAAGAAAAAGGACTGCTGTCTTTGTGCAGCAGTCCGGAAAATATAAATCAATTGGTGCTGGCCGGGAAGAAGGGGCGCAGCACATCTGCTACATTGGAAATAGGCATGGTCTGAAGCCATACATGTCCTGGGCCGGTGATGACGGTGTTGAATACGCCTTCGCCGCCGAAGAGCATATTTTTTACACCGGGAACTGTGCGGATTTCCAACTGACAGCTTGCGCTCATTGCAGCCAGATGTCCGGTATCCACAATGATCTGCTGCCCGGGAGCCAGTTCATACTCTACCACATGACCATCGAATTCCGCAAAGGCGATTCCCTGTCCGGAAAGTCTCTGAAGGATAAAACCTTCACCGCCGAAGAGACCGGAGGCAAATTTCTTATGGAAATGTACAGACAGATCCACGCCTGCCTCAGAGGCAAGGAAAGCACTTTTCTGGAAGATCATATCATTGCCCGGGGTGATCTGAAAAGCTTTTACAGATCCGGGAAAGCTGGATGCAAAGGCAATCATACCGTTTCCGCCTTTTGCTGTGTAGATATTCTGGAAAATGGAATCCCCGGAAAACAGTCTGCCGAAAGCTTTCCCTATCCCTCCGTTGGTGGTGGTTTCCATCTGCATATTAGGTGACATCCATGACATGGAACCCTTTTCTGTGATCATTTTTTCTCCTGCTTCCAATTCGCAGATGACAACGGGAAGTGTTTCACCCTGGATAGTATATCTCATACACATGTCCTCCTTTATACTCTTTGTTCGTATGGATATATTATAGCAAGAATGCTATAAGGTAACAAGTTAAAACCAGAGTATCAGAGAGATTTTGGTAACTATTCAGCCATGCGGCTGATTTTGTATTTCTTTTTGTACATCTGTAAAATTGCTTGACTTTTATATGGCGCAGTGATAAAATCATCAACAAGACAAAGGTGTCTGAAGCATTTTGCTTCAGGCACCTTTTCTTTTTTCCATGGAAAGCAAACAAGAAATAAGTTTGAAAGGAAGGGAAAAGATATGAATACAGGAGATACAGGTTTTATGATCATTTGTGCCGCACTGGTATTTTTTATGACACCGGGTCTTGCCTTTTTTTATGGGGGTCTGGTCAGACGAAAGAATGTGTGTAATACAATGATGGCATGTGTGTCGATTATGGGAATTTCTGTAATCATGTGGGTACTATTTGGATACTCGCTGGCATTTGGAGGGGACCACGGAGGGATCATCGGGGATCTGCGCTGGCTGGGATTAAACGGTGTAGGAATGGAGGCGGGGCCTTACTCTGACACGATTCCGCATCTGGTATACTGCGCGTTCCAGATGATGTTTGCCATGATTACACCTGCATTGCTGACAGGTTCTCTTGTAGGAAGAGTAAGATTTAAAGCGCTGGTCTTTTTTGTGATCCTCTGGTCAGTGGTGGTTTACTATCCCCTGGCACATATGGTATGGGGAAAAGGCGGACTTTTAGCAGAGATGGGAGCACTGGACTTTGCCGGCGGAGATGTAGTTCATATCAGTTCCGGTGTCAGTGCACTGACGCTGGCAATCATTATAGGAAGGCGCAGAGGATATGAATATACAACATACAGGATTCATAACATTCCTTTTGTAGTGCTGGGCGCTTCCATGCTTTGGTTTGGATGGTTCGGATTTAATGCGGGAAGTGCTTTAAAAGCCGATGGACTGGCAGCACACGCATTTATGACTTCTGCAACTGCTTCTGCGGCTGCTTTGGTTTCCTGGATGCTCATTGATGCGCTTAAGAGTAAGAAGACTACACTGGTGGGAGCCTGTACCGGACTGGTGGTCGGACTGGTAGCCATCACACCGGGGGCTGGATTTGTTCCCATCTGGGCAGCAGTCATTATTGGACTTCTGGTGAGCCCGATCTGTTATTTTGGCGTTGCGTTGGTGAAGAAGAAATTAAAAATCGATGATGCGCTGGATGCTTTCGGATGTCATGGAATCGGCGGTATCTGGGGAGGAATCGCAACCGGACTTTTCGCAGAGAAATCCATCAACAGTGCAGCGCGGTGGGATGGACTGGTGTTTGGAGATGTGAAGCTTTTTGCGGTACAGATTGCAGGAATGCTGATCACCATTGCAGTGGCTGTAGCCGGAACTTTGGTCTGTGCAGGTATTGTCAGAATCTTCACTCCTCTGAGAGTCACGGCAAAGGAAGAACTTGCGGGACTGGATCTTTCCCAGCACGGAGAGAGCGCTTATCCAAGCTTCAATGGTCTTGAGTGACAGGAGGAAACATTTATGATGATAAAAATCGAAGCATATGTAAGGGAAGAAAAATTTGAAGAGGTAAAGCAGGCGCTTACGGATATAGAGGTCAACGGAATGACTGTGTCCCAGGTAATGGGATGTGGAATCCAGAGAGGATACAAAGAGATTGTCCGGGGGATGGAAGTGGATACACAGATGCAGCCCAAGATCAAATTTGAAATCGTAGTATCTTCCGAGGAATGGGCGGAAAAAACCATAGATACTATACAGAAAGCCGCTTATACAGGAGATGTGGGAGACGGAAAGATATTCAGCTATGAGATACGCTCTGCATTGAAGATCCGTACGAAAGAGACCGGGTATGAGGCCATTCAGGCATCAGACTGAGGGGAGAGAAATGAGACATTGTGCCATACTTTTTCTTCTTTGGATGAGGTATAATTAATGATTGCACAGTAGGTGCAATCCAGGGCGAAAAACGCCCTGCTTCGCTGTGTGCGTAAAAGTTGACGCTTCCTAAAAGAGAAGCCAATGATATCCAAGAAGGAGCATGTCTATGGATCTGTATTTTTTAGAAAATGAATTTTGGTATGGAGCCTGTGTGAAGTATGGGGTAAAGATGCCTATAGATACTGAGACAGAGGAAGAGCTGGATTTTTCCACCAACAAAACTCCGAACCAGGCTATGCCTCTGCTGGTTTCCAGCAAAGGCCGATATATTTGGAGAGAAACAGGATTCTGCGCGAAATTTAACCGGGGAACCATAACAGTACCGGATGACTGTCAGGTGGAGCACCCGGGAAAAAATCTGAGAGATGCCTATTTGGGAGCCATGGAAAGGCATTTTCCGTTTACAGGAAAAATGCCGGCCAGAGAATTGTTTGAAAAGCTCATTTACAATTCCTGGATCGAACTGACTTTCTTCCAGAATGAAAAAGACATTCTTGAGTATGCAGAAAAGATTTTAAAATCCGGTATGCCCGCTGGCGTCCTGATGATTGATGACGGATGGGCAGAGTCCTACGGGGACTGGAGATTTCACAGCGGAAAATTTCCGGAGCCTGAGAAGATGCTGAAAAGGCTTCATGAAATGGGATTTCAGGTAATGCTCTGGGTTTCTTCGTACATTACCCCGGATACAGTGAAATTCCGGGAAGCAGAGAGTCTAGGGATTCTGGTGAACAATCCGGACGGGGAGACCTATATTACCAGGTGGTGGAATGGCTATTCCGCAGTTCTGGATATGTCAAACCCAGAGGCACAAAAGTGGCTGAAAAACCAGTTTGATATGCTCACCAGGATAGGAGTGGACGGATTTAAGTTTGACGGAGGAGATAGTGTCTATTATAGAGAGGATAACCAGACTTTCGGGCATGTGACTCCGGATGAACAGTGCAGGCTGTGGACCGTGTTCGGTGAACAGTATCCTTTTAATGAGTTCCGTGCCAGTGTAAAAGCGGGAGGCCGTTCCCTGTTTCAGCGTCTCTGTGACAAGGATCATTCCTGGGGGGACTCGGGTGTAGCTTCACTGCTGCCGGACACCCTTCTTCAGGGAATCACAGGACATCCTTATGGATGCCCTGATATGATCGGAGGAGGAGAATACATGAACTTCCAGGAAATGGCCCAGTCCAGACTGGATGGAGAATTGTTTGTCCGTCACGCAGAGATTGCCTGCCTGCTTCCCGGGATGCAGTTTTCTGCAGCGCCGTACCGGGTACTTTCCCGGGAAGATTTTGAGGCAGTTAAACGGAGCATTCAGACAAGAGAGGAGTATCTTCCTTATATAATGGGAGAACTGGAGAAGACTTGTGTGAACGGAGAGCCGCTGGTACGCTATCTCGCTTATGAATTTCCGGAAGAGCCGGTGGAGAAGATCACAGATGAATTTATGCTGGGCAGCAGATACCTTGTAGCGCCGGTCTGCGGGAAGGGGCAGAAAGGAAGAAAGATCTACCTGCCAAAAGGAACCTGGAAAAGAGACGGAGAGCTGCTGGAATCTCAGGGAAATTGGATTTTCGCTGACTCTGTTGCGGGAATTCCGGTGATACTGGAGCGGATGAAATAAGAAAAGAATCAAATATCCCTTGTATTTTTGACGTTTTTATGGTAAATTCAGAACTTGTAGCTAAAGACTTTGCAGCTAAAGGAGTTTACTATGATTATACATGTTTTGGAACATGCACTGACGGACACATTGAAACTGATACCTTTTCTGTTCCTTACATATTGCCTTATGGAGTATCTGGAGCATAAGACACAGGAGCAGTCCAAGAAACTTATAAAAAAAGCCGGAAAGCTGGGACCTTTTATAGGAAGTGTGGCAGGGATATTTCCCCAGTGCGGATTTTCAGCTGCGGCATCCAGCCTGTATGCCGGAGGTGTGATCTCTGTTGGGACGCTGATCGCTATTTTCCTGTCCACATCGGATGAGATGCTTCCTATCTTTATTTCAGAATCTGTGCAGGCAGGGCTGATTTTTAAGATTCTGGGGCTTAAGATTCTGCTCAGTACGGTTACGGGTATTGTTATAGACATTCTCTGGAAGGCGGGAAGCAGAAAAAGGCGGGAGCGTGAGGCGCACAGACATATTCACAGAGAGCACCATGAAAAAGATATTCATGATCTGTGTGAGCATGAACACTGTCACTGTGAAGAGGGAAGTATCCTGAAATCAGCATTCCTGCACACACTGCAGATTACAGTGTTTATCTTTATCGTTACCTTTGTGATCACTTTTTTGGTGGAGACTGTGGGTGAAGATACCATTGCATCCCTGACTGTCAGCCAGCCTGTGCTGGGAGTTTTTCTTGCCGGTATTATCGGTCTTATTCCAAACTGTGCTGCATCTGTCATTACAACACAGATGTATTTAAGCGGGCTTTTGGGATTGGGACAGATGATGGCAGGGTCTCTGGCAGGTACAGGCGTGGGACTGTTAGTGCTTTTCAGGACCAATAAGGGAATAAAAGAAAATCTGGGTATTCTGGGCATTCTTTATGGATCTGGAATATTTTGGGGAATCCTTATAGAAGTGCTGGGGATTACCCTGTAAAAGACAGAAAAATATGCAGAAAGAAAAGGGCTGATGCGTTATGCGCAGGCCCTTTTTGCGTGAAGTAAGTTGAATTTTTTTTCTGTATCGTTTAAACTAGAAGCAGAAGCCGGGAAAAGCAGAAAGGATACGAGATGAAGCTGGAAGAGTTAAAAGAAAAAATAGATATTGATGTGGAAGGCAGTTTAAGCAGATTTGCAGGTATGGAAAAAATGTATATCAAGTTTTTAAAAAAACTGCCGGAGGATGGGAATTATGAAAAGTTAAAAGAAGCAGTAGAGAAAAAAGAGACAGATAACATAGAAGTCTATGCCCATACCCTGAAAGGAATCTGCGGCAACCTGGGACTGACTTATCTGTATGAAAAAAGCACCCAGATAGTGGCGGCAGTGAGAGAAGACCGGGCACAGGAAATTCCAGGGCTTATGAACGAACTGTCAGAAGAAATGGAAAAAGCAGCAGAGCTTATCCGGAAGCTGGATTAAGAAAACGTCTGTTTTGAGAAATGCAGAAAGGAAATGGCAGAACATGAGAAATATTATATTGATCGTAGATGACATTGAAATGAACCGGGCAATTCTCAGTTCAGTATTTGAAGATACTTATCAGATACTGGAAGCGGAAAACGGACAGGAGGCACTTGAACTCATAAGGACCAGAGAAAAGGAGATCGCAGCTATACTGCTGGATGTGGTCATGCCGGTGATGGACGGATTTGAACTGCTCAGGTGTATGAAGGCTGAAGATACAGGACGGGAGATTCCTGTCTTTTTGATTACTGCGGACGCATCGGAAAAGAATATGAGGGAAGGATTTGAATACGGAGTCAAGGATATTATCCAGAAACCGTTTATTCCCTACTTTGTCCGGCAGAGAATCAACAGCGTAATTGAACTTTATATGACGCAGGAACAGTTGAGGGAAACTGTGGAGCATCAGGCTGCGGTCATAGAGGCAAAAGTGGAAGAGGTTTCCAAGGTAAGCAGAAGTGTGATCGAAATCCTTGCCCTTGCCATTGAGTTCAGAAGCGGGGAGACCGGACTTCATGTACAGAACATTCATGATCTGACCAAGATTCTTCTGCGCAGACTTCGGGAGAAAAAGTTCCCTGACTGCAGTTTTTCAGATGAACAGATTGAGCTGATCGCGACAGCATCCATGCTTCATGATGTAGGAAAAATCGCTGTTCCGGATAATATTTTGAATAAACCGGGAAAACTTACAAAAGATGAGTTTCAGATTATGAAGCAGCATTCTCTGACAGGGGCGGAGATGCTGGAAAAAATGACAGATATTCAGGCGAATCCTGTATTTTCCTATGCGTATGATATTTGCCGCCATCATCATGAAAGATGGGACGGCACCGGTTATCCGGACGGATTAAAGGGAAATGAAAACAGTATCTGTGCTCAGGTAGTAGCACTTGCAGATGTGTATGATGCACTGACACACAAAAGATGCTATAAACCGGCTATTGAAAAGGCGAAGGCAGCTGAAATGATCGTCAATGGTGAGTGCGGTGTGTTCAATCCCCTTCTTATAGAGGCATTTCTGGATATCCGTGAACAGATCATAATGGAAGTTGAGTGAAAGTATGAAAGAAGATTATAGGGAAGAATTAAAAAAATTTAAGACAAGGTTCAGTCTGGTGCTGGAAAGCACAAAAACCTGTGTTTTTGAGGTGGAACTGAAACACAGGAATTATACCTTTTTTGAAAATTCAAATGAAATCTTTGGAAGGACGGGGGATGAAATTTTAAGAGACCTAAAAGAATTTGAACACCTGCAGGGAAGGAAGCGCTACGAGGCAATCACCGGATACTTTTTCCATCCGCAGGATTACGAAAATATAGAGAAGGCAGATCAAGAGGTTTTAAAGGGAAAATCTTATTCTTATCAGGCGCGCATGAAGCATAAAAGCGGGTTTTATACCTGGTGTAAGGTAGATGTTTTTCCGGTTCTGGAAGAGGATGTTCCGGTGAGGATGATCGGAGTGATCACGAACATTGACAGCCTGAAGAAAGAGAACCTGAAGCTGAAGGAGAAGATTTATTTTGATAATTTTCTCAGGATCTATACGAAGGAATACTCCCTTAGAATGATCGAGAAGACTCTGGAGACCATGCCGTTTCAGTTCCATGCTCTGATTATCATGGATATGGATAATTTTAAGGATGTAAATGATACTTATGGACATTCGGAGGGGGACCGGGTGCTTCTTGAAACGGCAGCACAGCTGAAGGAAAGATTCAGGACCACGGATATTGTGGGCAGGTTCGGCGGAGATGAGTTTATTATCCTGATGTGCAACATTCCGGATATAGAGTGCGTTAGAAAGAAACTGGAGGGAATCTTGTATGAGAGCCGGGTGAAGCATGGGGTGACCAAGAGTGCGGGAGTGTCAGTTTTTCCCGGGGATGGAACTCGGCTTGACCAGTTGTTTACCAGGGCGGATAAAGCACTTTACGCGGCAAAAAAAGAGAAAAATACTTATTGTTTTTACAGTGATATAATGGCAGAAGAAGAGCCGGTTGTCTGATTTCAGACGACAAAAGCGGAGATTACTGTAAAAGAGGAAGGCGCTGACGAAGACGCTGCTATTGCGGCTATGGAAGAATTTTTCAAGGCAAATTTATAATTCAGGACAAAAGCCGGAAAGGAGAGCGCCAGATGAAAAGATATGCAGGAAAATCCATTTTAAAAGGGATTGCCATAGGAAAGATCTTGTTTTATTCAAAAGGGGAGCAGCTGGTGCAGCGTAAAAGCATCGAAAACGTAGCTGCAGAGCTTGAACGCTTTGAAGCAGCAAAAAATACTGCTGCCCAGCAGCTGCATATGCTTTATGAAAAAGCGCTGAAAGAAGTAGGCGAAGTCAATGCGGCGATTTTTGAAGTGCATTCCATGATGCTGGAAGACGATGATTTTAATGATTCCATCAAGAACATGATTGAGTCTCAGAAGATCAATGCAGAGTATGCAGTGGCAGCCACGGGAGATAACTTTGCAAAAATGTTCGCCGAAATGGACGATGAATATTTTCAGGCGCGTTCTGCGGATATCAAAGATATTGCAGAAAGAGTTGTGGGAATTCTTCACGGAAGCCAGAACAGCGGGGATCTGGGCGATGAGCCTGTCATTCTTGCGGCGAAGGATCTGGCACCCAGCGAAACCGTACAGATGGACAAGTCCAAACTTTTAGGTTTTGTTACAGAGCTTGGTTCTGCCAATTCGCACACGGCAATCCTGGCACGTACTATGAATATTCCGGCACTGATCGGTATCCAGGTCAGCGAGGAACTGAACGGAAAAACAGCAATTATCGACGGCGTGACAGGGGAACTGATCGTGGATCCGGATGCGGAAGTGCTGAGAGAGTATGAGGCAAAGAAACAGGAAGAATTAAGGCAGAGAGAGCTCCTTCAGGAATTAAAAGGAAAAGAAGATGTAACCCTGGACGGAAAGCATATCAAGCTGTTTGCCAATATCGGAAGTGTAGGAGATATGGCAAAAGTACTTGCAAATGACGCAGACGGAATCGGGCTGTTCAGAAGCGAATTCCTTTATCTGGAAAAAAATGATTATCCTTCCGAGGAAGAACAGTTCCAGGCATATAAGACTGCTGCAGAGACCATGGCGGGCAAAAAGGTGATCATCCGTACATTAGATATCGGTGCAGATAAGCAGGTGGACTATTTTCATCTGGACAAAGAAGATAATCCGGCTATGGGATACCGGGCAATCCGAATCTGCCTGGACCGTCAGGAAATATTCAGGACCCAGCTGAGAGCCCTTTTGAGGGCAAGTGCATATGGGAATCTGGGTGTGATGTATCCCATGATCATCTCCGTAGATGAAGTGCGCCAGATCAAGAAAATTGTGGAAGAGCTGAAAAAAGAATTTGATGACAGCGGCATTCCTTACGGTGAATTTGAGCAGGGTATCATGATAGAAACACCTGCGGCTGTTATGATCAGCGATCTTCTTGCAAAAGAAGTAGACTTTTTCAGCATCGGAACCAATGATCTGACTCAGTATACTCTTGCCATAGACAGACAGAATGCGAAACTGGACAATATCTACGACTCCCATCATGAGGCAGTCCTTCGCATGATTCAGATGACTGTGGAAAATGGTCACAGGGAGAACTGCTGGGTAGGTATCTGCGGCGAACTGGGTGCAGATACTACTTTGACAGAGACGTTCCTGAAAATGGGAGTGGACGAGCTTTCCGTATCTCCGTCCTGCGTACTTCCTATCAGGAAAATCATCCGCTCAACAAAAATTGCAGACTGATTTTTGATAGATGCTTTTGAACAGAAAAGGGCACAGGAATACCAAAAAAGGGTTTTGTGGCCTTTTCTTTGTGTAAAAATAAATGTTAAATCTATGTAAAATATGTTAAATTTTACTGTAGGTTATTGCGGGATTCTAAAAGAAAAGGTATAAAAGTAAGAGAGTAGTTAAGAAAAAGTAAAATATAAGAAAATAACTGTGGAGGAAAAAAGTGAAAATTACAGATTTTTTCAGCCTTCTTGGAGGGCTGGCATTATTTCTTTATGGTATGCAGATGATGAGCAACGGTCTGGAGGCTGCAGCCGGTAACAGAATGAAGCAGATTCTGGAAAAGCTGACCGCCAATCGTTTTCTGGGAGTTCTGGTGGGTGCAGGCATCACTGCAGTCATCCAGTCATCATCAGCCACTACTGTCATGGTAGTAGGATTTGTAAACTCCGGTATGATGACCCTGCAGCAGGCAGTATGGATCATCATGGGTGCCAATATCGGTACCACCATCACAGGACAGCTGATCGCTCTTGATATAGGAGCGCTGGCGCCTCTGTTTGCTTTCTTCGGCGTGGCTTTGATCGTGTTTGTTAAGAAGCAGAAAGTTCACCATATTGGTCTGATCATTGCAGGTCTTGGTGTTCTGTTCATTGGTATGGACATGATGAGCTCCGCTATGATGCCGCTGAGAGAGTCCCCGGCATTCGTAGAGCTGATGACCAAATTCTCCAATCCGGCGCTGGGTATCCTGGCAGGTATGCTCTTTACGGCAGTGATTCAGTCCTCTTCCGCATCTGTGGGTATCCTGCAGGCGCTGGCATCCAGCGGACTGATCGGGCTGTCAAATGCAGTATTCGTTCTCTTCGGACAGAATATCGGTACTTGTATCACAGCGGTTCTGGCATCTATCGGAACGAACCGCAATGCAAAGCGTACCACAATTATTCATTTAATGTTTAATATCATTGGTACTATAATCTTTACTACAGTATGTATCCTGACCCCTCTGACAGATCTGGTGGAGAGCTGGACACCGGAGAACGTAGCTGCACAGATTGCGAATATGCATACACTGTTTAATATTGTGACAACTCTGCTGCTGCTGCCCTTTGGTGTATATCTTGCTAAACTTGCAACCAGGATCCTTCCAGAGAGAAAAGAGGACGTTGCGGATGTTATGCATATGGAATACATCCGTCCTATGGAGATGAAGAGAGATACTCAGATTGGTCTTTCTGCCATTGCCATGACAGGAATCAGCAAAGAGATCAAGCGTATGCTGGAAATGGCAAGGGAGAATGTTGACCGCAGCTTCCAGGCAGTAAAAGATGGAAGCACAGCGCTTTTGCCTGAAGTAAGAGAAAGGGAAGATTATATTGACTTCCTGAACAAAGAGATTTCCAAATATATCTCCAAGATCATGGTTAACGAGAGCAATCCGAAGGACTCCCAGTATATGAGCGCACTGTTTAAAGTGTGTGGAAATGTGGAGCGTATCGGTGACCATGCCATGAACATTTGTGAATACACAAAGCATATCGAAGAGCAGGGAATCAAATTTTCCTCTGAAGTATTAAGAGAAATTGATGAGATGAGGGATATCTGCGACAAGGCACTGACCGTTCTTTCTCAAGTAAAGAAGGAAAGCAGCTTTACCATTGATGAGATTGCAGGTCTGGAGCAGCAGATTGACGATATGACAGAAGATTACAGAAAGAAACAGGTAGACCGTATGCAGCAGGGGCTGTGCTCAGAGGAAGGATGTATCATCTACTCTGAGATGCTTACAGACTTTGAACGTATCGGAGACCATATCCTGAACATCGGACAGGAAATGGGAATGGGAAAAGTAGGAGCTTAAATAAGATGGAAAGCCGGAAGCATCTGGCTGTGATCCATGTGAAGGAAGACAGGAGCGGCATGTGCTGCTCCTGTCTTTTTCTTATTACATAGGAAACTTCGTTCCCTATGTAATAAAAACGCTCCGCGTAGATCGCACTGCGGCGGATAGGAAGAGGTCGCTTATGCGACCCGCCGCAGGCGGAGAATCCTGCAAAGCAGGATTCTTTCTTGTTTCATTGACATCGCTGGTATCTTGTAATACAATATACATAAGAAATAGTATTTTGTATTACAAGATACTGGGGGTGATTTTTTGATACCATCACAAATGCTGAAGGGAATTCTTGAGGGTTGTGTACTGAAGGTTATTTTTGACAATGAGACTTACGGATATGAAATTTCCCAAAAGCTGCAGGAACATGGATTTCAGGGGATTTCGGAAGGTACCATTTATCCGCTGCTTCTGCGAATGGAAAAAAACGGGCTGATAGAAGCTACTTATAAGGCATCCGTGCTGGGACCCAGGAGGAAATATTTCACCATCACAGGAAAGGGAAAAGGAGAACTGGAAGATTTTCTTACTGTTTATAAGGAGATGGAGAGAGCGGTCCATCATCTCTTTGCTCAGAGGAAACCGGAAGCAGACAGTGAAGAGAATACTGGATTTGGAGAGCCGGAATGGGAGGGATAGATCATGAAGCAGAGTGTGAAAGAAATCAAAATGCGGAACAACCGCAGAGACCGGCTGCTCTGCAGGGAGAACAAGGAATATATGACAAAGATCATCTGTTATCTCAGGGACAAAAATGTACCGGATCCGCAGGTGGAGGATATTCGTCAGGATATTACGGATATGCTCCTGGAGGCGCAGGAGAGGGGAGAGATGGCAGAGGCTGTGCTGGGAGAAGATTATCGTACCTTTGGCGATGAGATTCTGGAAAGTGTGACAGACAGGGAGACCAGGGACAGGGATAAGAAAAATTTCGGTATTCTTATGATGTGGTTTCCCTTTATCGGAATGTTTTGTTCCGGGGCATCTGCAGTCATAAAAATTTTTCAGAATACCCCCTGGAGCGTGGAAGAATTTTTATACACCCTGCTGTATTTCGCGGTCTGGACTTTGATCAGCGCAGGAGTATACGCAGCAGCGGGCAGAAATTTTTACATGAAAAGAAATTATTTTGAAGGAAAAAGAAAGATGCTTGCAGCAGGACTGGCGGTATTCTTTGCGGCAGCGGAGGCTTTGTTCTGGTTTACGGGGGTTTAAAGTTGACATAAGATAAAGGAGAAAGAAATGACTTACACAGTGGAAGATTTGCTTTGGATTTTTTATATCTATTCTTTTGCAGGATGGTGTGCCGGGGTAGCGGCTAATGCTATGAGGAGGAAGCGGTTTATCAATACCGGATTTCTGAATCTGCCCCTTTGCCCTATCTATGGAACCATTGGCATTATGTTCTGCATTTTTCTGCCTGAGCTGGAAAACAAATGGTTCTTTCTGGCTCTGGGAGGAAGCGTTCTGTCGTCTCTTATAATTGTTGTGACGGGAATGATCCTGGAACATGTATTTGGAAGAAAGTGGTGGGATTACAGTAAGACCCGGTTTCAGTTTCAGGGATATCTGAATTACAGGCACCTGCTGGGATTTGCCCTTGGGGCTGTGCTGTGTATTAAAGTACTGAATCCCCTG
>CALWHD010000128.1 GCA_944380235.1 uncultured Blautia sp. | reverse complement strand
AAAGATGCTGGGTGACCAAGCCTACAGAAGTCCGTGATTATCTTTTTATGTATGAGAGGATCATCCCGGAAGTATTAAGAGAATACGATCCCCAGACTTTCTATTGGCCTGCAAGTCCCTCTTCAGGCGGCTCCTTTGATAATCCCAATGATCCTGACAGGGGAGATGTGCACTACTGGAAAGTATGGCATGGAAACAGGCCGTTCTCAGAGTACAGGAAATTCTTTTTCCGCTATGCTTCTGAGTTTGGCTTCCAGGCATTTCCAAGTGAAAAGACAATAGATGAATTTACGGATGATCCAAGAGATAAGAATATTTTCTCCTATATAATGGAAAAGCATCAGAGAAATTACGGGGCGAACGGAAAAATCATGAATTATCTTCAGCAGACTTACCGTTATCCCATGGATTTTAAGACCCTGATCTATGCATCCCAGCTTCTTCAGGCAGATGCCATCCGCTACGGGGTGGAGCATTTCAGAAGAAACCGGGGAAGATGTATGGGTGCAGTTTACTGGCAGCTGAATGACTGCTGGCCGGTAATCTCCTGGTCCTCTATTGATTACTGCGGCAGATGGAAAGCTCTGCATTATTATGCGAAACGCTTTTTTGCTCCGGTGATGATCTCCTGTGAGGAGGAAAGCTGGATGACCCAGGAGGCGAATATGAACCGTCAGCATTTTGAATTTGAAAAATCCATCCGCCTTAATGTGACCAATGAAACCTTAAAGGACAGGAAGATTTTGGTAAAATGGAATCTCAGAAACACCAAGGGTGAAATACTTGGCGGGGAGGAAAAAGAAATCAGTGTTCCGGCGCTTTCCAGTGTATGGCTGGACAAAGTGGAACTTCCGGATGTGGATGTGTTCAGTGAATATGTCAGCTATGAGGCATGGGAAAAGGGAGAACGGATTTCCGAAGGAACTGTAATCTTTTCTTATCCGAAATATTTCCGTTATGAGGATCCGAAGCTTACTTACAAACTGGAGGGAAATAAGATCACAGTCAGCGCCTGTACTTATGCGAAGAGCGTGGAGATCCTGAATGAAAATGAGGATCTGGTGCTGTCAGATAACTATTTTGACTTAAACGGAGACAGCAGGACAGTAGAAATTTTACGGGGAACACCGGAGGGAATCCGGCTGAAAAGCGTTTGGGATATTTAATCGTCAGAAGGGAAGAAGAAAGGTGACCAGCAACGAGATTGCACGGCTGAAAACGGTGCACTTCTGCTATAAGACCAGCGGAATAGAAGCAGCATTCATGCTGACAGAACTTCTGGAGACCAGTGAAACACCCGTGTGCAAAGAACTGAAAATGGGATATAAAATCGTAGAGAAAGATTCTACGGGAAAATAAAGAAAACAGTGTACAGAACTCTTTTAGGAAGGGAGAGGCTGTGCACTGTTTTTTCTTGTAAGTGTAATCTGTCCCTGCTATAATGAATCAAAAATATGTTGGGTTATCCTGATAACCCTTTATTGTTTTTGTTATATTTGGTAATTCTGCATAATATACGCAGAAGAGGAAATAATTTATAATATATATGTATAAAAAAATTAAAAAAATTGTAACATTATAAGGAAATCCGGAAAGAAAGATGATATAATGATTGCACCGGAGGTGCAATCCAGGGCGAAGAGCGCCCTGCTTCGCTACGCGAAGAATTATACCGGGACCTACGGCTTGGGAAGGAAATGCCGCCAAAGGCGCCGCTTCCATCCCTGCGCGCGTAGTATAATAAGTTAGATTTCAAGATAGGATGACAATATGAGTACAAGAAAACGCAGAGGCAGCATACGCAGGATAAGACAGAGAAATAGAAGAGTAGCCTTGGCAACGGTACTGGCCTGCATGAGCTGTATGGCAGCAGTTTTTTATTTTGATAAAAAAGAAGAAGAAAAAATTTCGCAGGAAACTTATGCGGAACAGGAGAAAGAAACAGACAAAGAAAGTACCGCTTCCGGGCAGACAGAGGAACAGCCGGTGCAGGAAGAGGCTGATGCAGCAGGAACAGAATTAAAGCTTGCAGAAGAAAGTGAAAAAAATCAGTGGTATTTAAAACTGGTAAATGCGGACAACCCCATGACTGAGGCAGATGTACCGGAAGTGACAGAGGAAACTGTGGATACAGAGGGGTATCAGGTAGATACACGGATTGTAGATGCATTGGCAAAAATGTTTGAAGATGCCCGTGCGGAAGGGCTTAATCCCATGATCTGTTCTGCCTTTCGTGCCTGGGATACTCAGGTTTCTCTGTATGAAAATAAGATTTCCAGAGTTATGGAGGAAGAGGGAATTCCGGAGGAAGAGGCAGCCGTAGAGGCAGCAACTGTGGTGGCAAAGCCGGGAACCAGCGAGCATCAGATCGGACTTGCGCTGGATATTGTCTCCCATGATTACCAGGAGCTGGACGATGAGCAGATGAATACTCCGGAACAGAAATGGCTGATGGAAAACAGCTGGAAATATGGATTTATCCTTCGGTATCCGGTAAACAAAAGTGAGATTACAGGAGTAATCTTTGAGCCATGGCATTATCGGTATGTGGGAGAAAAGGCGGCAAAGGAGATTACAGAACAGGATATCACCCTGGAAGAATATCTGGGTGCAGAACCGGTGGAGACAGCAGTTTTCAGTACAGACAGCCAGGAATAAAAAGAAAAGAAAGAATCCCAATGGAAGCACAGGTCTTATACAGCCTGAGTCCAATGGGATTCTTTTTTATGTGCGCAATGACGGTGATCCGGGATCAGCCTTTTGGGGAATGAACTCTGGCGCTGCGGTTGCATCTGGAATACCATTCAAAACTTCTTATTGGTTTCCAATTGACATTAAAATTTATGTTTCCTATAATGAAAACAGCAGCCGTTGGTTCGGATACTAACGAAGAAAACCAGAAGGAAGGGGAGTGTGATTTTATGCTGAAAACATTGGCTGCCCAGGTCAAAGAATTCAAGAGGGATTCTATTCTGACGCCTGTATTTATGATACTGGAGGTACTTTTTGAGATGCTGATACCGCTTCTCATGGCATCCATTATAGACAAAGGCGTGGAGACCGGGGATATCCGGCATATCTGTAAAGTAGGCGCAGCCATGGCGGTGCTGGCGCTGTGCGGTCTTTGGGCAGGTATGATGGGAGGAAAATATGGGGCAAGGGCTTCCACCGGCTTTGCCAGGAATTTAAGAAAAGCGATGTATGACAATATCCAGAACTTTTCTTTTTCTAATATTGATAAGTTCAGTACAGCCGGACTGATCACCCGTCTCACTACAGATGTAACGAATCTGCAGATGGCATACCAGATGCTTCTGCGTATGTTTACCCGCGCTCCGGCAAGTCTTTTGTGCGCCATGGTGATGGCTTTCACCATCCATGCGGAGCTGGCAAGTATTTATCTGATCGCGGTAATCGCTCTGGGTGCCTGTCTTATTTTTATTATGAGCCGCGCTACCAAGTATTTTCAGCAGGTATTCAGAAAGTACGATGATTTAAATGCCAGTGTGCAGGAGAACATCACAGGTATCCGCGTGGTAAAAGCATACGTAAGAGAAGATTACGAAAATAATAAATTTTTTAAGGCAGCAGAAAATGTATACAAAATGTTTGTAAAAGCAGAGAATATCATTATCATGAACATGCCGCTGATGATGTTTACTGTGTATGCCTGTATTCTGGGCATCAGCTGGCTGGGGGCAAAGATGATCGTGGTGGACGAGCTTACCACAGGAGAGCTTATGAGCCTTCTGACCTACTGCATGAATATTATGATGAGCCTGATGATGCTCTCCATGATCTTTGTCATGGTGACCATGAGTTTTGCTTCCGCAAAACGTATTACAGAGGTCATTAATGAAGAAAGTGATCTGCATAATCCCGAAAATCCTGTTATGGAAGTTCCGGACGGAAGTATTGAGTTTGATCATGTGAAGTTTGCCTACAAAAAAGGCAGCGGAGAGCCAGTATTGAAAAATATAAATCTGAAGATCCGCTCCGGCGAAACAGTCGGGATCATCGGCGGAACAGGAAGCGCAAAATCCAGCCTGGTGAATCTGATCAGCCGACTCTATGATGTAACAGAGGGAAGTGTAAAGGTGGGCGGAAGAGATGTACGGGAGTATGATATGGAAGTTCTGAGAAATCAGGTGGCTGTGGTACTTCAGAAAAACGTACTTTTCTCCGGCACTATCCTGGAAAATTTAAGATGGGGCGATAAAAACGCCACGGAAGAAGAGTGTATCCGCGCCTGCAGGCTTGCCTGTGCGGATGAGTTTATTGAAAGGATGCCGGAGAGATACAATACCTACATTGAACAGGGCGGAAGTAATGTATCAGGAGGGCAGAAACAGAGGCTGTGCATTGCAAGGGCACTGCTGAAGAAACCTAAGATCCTGATCCTCGATGACTCCACCAGTGCAGTGGATACTGCTACGGATGCAAAGATCAGAAGAGCGTTTGCCCAGGAGATCCCCAATACAACGAAACTTATCATTGCTCAGAGGATCTCCAGTGTAAAAGGGGCTGACAGGATTATTGTTATGGACAACGGCAGAGTGAACGGATTTGGAACACATGAAGAACTGATGAAGTCAAATGCCATCTACAGGGAAGTATATGAATCCCAGAACCAGGGCGGCGGAGACTTTGACCAGGCAGCAGGAGGTGAAGCATAATGCCGGGAAACAGAAAAGCTATGATGAAAGCGCCGGAACATAAGGTAGAGAATCCCATGCAGATACTGAAGCGGATTTTTGTTTATACAGGAGAGAAGTATAAGATCCATCTGATTTTTGTGCTCATAGGCATTGTGGGGAGTGTTCTTGCCAATGTGCAGGGAACCATGTTCATGAAAACCATGATTGATGACTATATTGTTCCTCTCATGCAGGCAGAGACTCCTGACTTTGGTCCTTTTGCCATGGCTATCGCAAGAGTGGCAGGCTTTTATGCTGTCGGAGTGGCATGTGCCTATCTGTATAACAAGCTTATGATTTACGTCACTCAGGGGACTCTGAGAAGTCTCAGATATGATATGTTTGCAAAGATGGAAAGTCTTCCCATAAAGTATTTTGATACACATCCCCATGGAGATATCATGTCTGTGTACACGAATGATATTGATACTTTGAGGCAGATGATAAGTCAGAGTATTCCTCAGATATTATCCAGCGCGATTACCATTGTCAGTGTCTTTATCAGCATGCTGATCCTGAATATTCCGCTGACTTTGATCACTGTTATCATGCTTGGGATCATGATTTTTGTTACAAAGAATATTGCCGGTCTGTCCGGAAAGTATTTTATGGACCAGCAGGTGAATATCGGAAAGGTCAACGGTTATATCGAAGAGATGATGGAAGGGCAGAAGGTGGTAAAAGTATTCTGCCACGAGGAAGAATCCATAGAGAAATTTGATGAGATCAATAATCAGCTTTTTGAAAGTGCGGACAATGCAAACAAGTTTGCTAATTTCCTGGGTCCTGTAAACGCACAGCTGGGAAACGTAAATTATGTAGTCTGCGCCATTGCGGGAGGAATTCTTGCGATTTATGGTGTGGGAGGACTGACCCTGGGCGGTCTTGCCAGCTTCCTGACTTTTAACAAAAGTATTACCGGTCCCATCAACCAGGTCAGCCAGCAGTTAAACAGTATTGTCATGGCGCTTGCTGGGGCAAAGAGGATTTTTGACCTGATGGATGAAAACGCAGAGGAAGACAACGGTTATGTGACTCTGGTAAATGCCAGGGAAGACAACGGTCATCTGACGGAAAGCCGGGAACGCACCGGACGCTGGGCGTGGAAGCATTACCATAAGGCAACCAATACCACTACCTATGTAGAATTAAAAGGCGACATGGTTTTGGACGGGGTGGATTTCGGATACAGGGATGATAAGATCGTACTCCATGATATAAAAATGTATGCAAAACCAGGGCAGAAGATTGCCTTTGTAGGATCTACAGGAGCCGGAAAAACTACGATTACCAATCTGCTGAACCGTTTTTATGACATTCAGGACGGTAAGATCCGGTATGATGGGATCAATATCAATAAGATTAAGAAAGGGGATCTGAGACGGTCCATGGGCATCGTGCTTCAGGATACAAACCTGTTCACAGCCACAGTTATGGAAAATATCCGTTACGGAAAGCTGGATGCTACGGATGAGGAAGTTATGGCAGCAGCAAGGCTTGCCAATGCGGACGGCTTTATCCGAAGGCTTCCGGAGGGATATAACACTATGCTGACAGGAAACGGGGCAAATTTAAGTCAGGGACAGCGTCAGCTTCTTTCCATCGCCAGGGCAGCTGTGGCTGATCCGCCGGTACTGATCCTTGATGAGGCAACCAGTTCCATTGACACAAGAACTGAAAAACTGGTGCAGGAAGGTATGGACCGGCTGATGGAAGGCAGGACCACCTTTGTCATTGCCCACAGGCTCTCCACAGTGCGCAACAGTGACTGCATCATGGTACTGGAGCAGGGAAGGATCATTGAAAGAGGCTCTCATGAAGAGCTGATGGCAGAGAAAGGAAAATATTACCAGCTGTATACAGGAAACAGTATGGCTGGATAGAGACAGGAAAATAAAACAAAAGGATATCCCCGTGAACCAGAGGAACTGGATCACGGGGATATCCTTTTTCTTTTGGACTTTTGTCAGGAATTTTGGAACATGCAGTCTTTTCAGAACAGGCTGCTTATATTTTTCCGCCCCCTGTTTTCTTCCCCAAGGCGAATTTTTCAGATATTCCAGCATAAGAGGATAGCAAAAGGGATTTCTGCAGGCGGATTCGTATTCTTTCTGACTCATCCATGTACACCAGCTCAGTTTCACAGGACAGTAATCGCCTTCCCGATAAACGTGATATGCAGGATACTTCCGCGCCAGTTTTTGCAGATTTTGAGAAATATGTTATAATTTTCTTTACAGCGGGAATGATCCTGAAAAGGAGGTAGAGACAGATGTCTGAAAAAACTTATATTGCTATTGACTTAAAGTCTTTCTACGCCTCTGTGGAATGCATGGAACGGGGGCTGGATCCCATGACTGCCAATCTTGTGGTTGCAGACGCCTCCAGGACAGAGAAGACCATCTGCCTTGCAGTTTCTCCTGCACTGAAAGCCTACGGGATTCCGGGAAGACCCCGGCTGTTCCAGGTGGTACAGAAAGTCAGGGAAATTAATGCACAGCGTCAGCAGAAGGCGCCTGAGCACAGGCTTACAGGGTCTTCCTGTTATGACGAGGAGCTGAAGAAAAATCCGGCGCTGGCTGTGGACTACATTGTGGCTCCGCCTCAGATGGCCCACTATATGGAAATCAGTGCCCGTATCTACCAAGTATATCTGAAATACATCGCTCCGGAAGATATGCATGTTTATTCTATTGATGAAGTCTTTATTGATGCTACAGGCTATCTGAAGACTTACGGAATGACAGCCCGGGAACTGGCAATGAAAATGATCCTGGATGTACTGGATACCACTGGGATCACGGCAGCAGCCGGCATTGGGACGAATCTGTTTTTGTGCAAGGCTGCCATGGACATTGAGGCGAAGCATACACCTGCAGACGAGCACGGCGTGCACATTGCCCAGCTGGATGAAATGTCTTACCGCCGCGCTCTCTGGTCCCATCGTCCTCTGACAGACTTCTGGCGCGTGGGAAGAGGCTATGCAAAAAAACTGGAGGCACAGGGAATCTTTACCATGGGGGATATTGCCCGGTGTTCTGTGGGGAAGTCTACGGATTATTACAACGAAGAGCTTCTCTATGACATGTTCGGAGTCAATGCGGAACTGCTTATTGACCATGCCTGGGGATGGGAACCATGTACCATTGCGGATATTAAAGCATACAAACCGGAAAGCAGCAGTATAGGTTCGGGTCAGGTGCTGAAATGCCCTTATTCTTTTGAAAAAGCCAGACTGGCGGTTCAGGAGATGGCAGATCTTCTGGCACTGGATCTGGTAGATAAAGGACTTGTGACAGACCAGATTGTACTGACGGTAGGGTATGATATTGAGAATCTGAAAGATCCTGCTCTGCGGAAAAATTATAGGGGAGAGATCAAGACAGACCGGTACGGCAGGGAAATTCCAAAGCATGCTCACGGTACAGTCCATCTGAAAGAACCTGCCTCTTCTTCCAGACTGCTGATTCAGGCGGCGGCAGGATTGTATGATGAGATCGTGGATAAAAGATTTCTGGTGCGCAGGCTTAATATCACCGCTGCCCATGTGATACCGGAGACAGAGAGGAAAAAAGAAGTACATTTTGAGCAGATGGATCTTTTTACAGATTATGATGCCCTTCAGAAACAGCAGGAAGAAGAGGAAGCTGATCTGGAACGAGAGAAAAAGATGCAGCAGCTCATGCTGGATATCAAGAAGAAATATGGAAAAAATGCAATCCTTAAAGGGATGAACCTTCAGGAAGGGGCAACTGCAAAAGACAGGAACAGCCAGATTGGCGGACACAAAGCCTGAGAGCAGGAGCGTCAGCCCCCGGATAAAGGAAAAGGAGGAAGAGACATTATGAAAAGCAACATAAAGGAAAGCTGGAATTATGATGATATCCTTCACCTGTCCCATCCTGTATCCCGCCGTCATCCGCAGATGTCCATGACGGAACGTGCGGCTCAGTTTTCACCTTTTGCAGCGCTGACAGGCTATGGAGATGTGATCAGAGAAACTGCCAGGTTCACAGACAGGAAGCCGGAACTTTCAGAAGAAGAAAAAGCAGAGCTGGATTACAGACTTCGCATGGCATGCGGACTTCCGGGAGGACCGCCGGAGATAACCATCACTTATTTTGTACCGGACAAAAAGAAAGACGGAGGGGTGTATCAGAAAACTTCCGGGAGGATCAGAAAGATTGATGCCGCCCGGCATAAGATTATCCTGGAGGACGGCACGCAGATTGACCTTGACTGCGTACTGGATCTTGATGCGGGAATCTGAACTGTCTGTACTGTATCTTGCCGGAGATTTTTGATGCCCGTCCACTTTTCAAAAAACAAGTAGCATAACAACCATACAACTATTATAATGAAACTTATAGATAAGAATGTGAGAAAAGCAGGAGGGTATTATATATGAGTTTGGAAGACAGCAAAAACGCGGTGATGAGCGGAAAGACTGCTCTGGGAATCGAGCTGGGCTCCACCAGGATTAAGGCAGTACTGGTAAATGAGAAAAATGAGCCCATTGCATCCGGCAGTCATGAATGGGAAAACCAGCTGGTAAATAACATCTGGACATACAGCGAAGAAGCCATCTGGGCAGGAATTCAGGAAAGTTATCAGGACATGGTACGGGATGTCAGGGAAAAATACGGCGTGCCGGTAAAGACCATAGGAGCCATAGGTTTCAGTGCCATGATGCATGGCTATATGCCTTTTGATAAAGAGGACAGGCTTCTGGTACCTTTCCGCACATGGAGAAATACTATGACAGAAGCGGCCAGCAGGGAGCTGACAGAACTGTTCCAGTATCCAATTCCCCAGAGATGGAGTATTGCCCATCTGTACCAGGCGATCTTGAATAAAGAGGAACATGTTTCGCAGATTAAATTTATGACTACCCTGGAGGGGTATGTACACTGGAAGCTGACAGGGGAAAAAGTACTGGGTGTTGGCGAAGTGGCAGGTATGTTCCCCGTTGATATAAACACAAAAAATTATGATGAAAAAAGAATGGATCAGTTTGATAAACTGACAGAGTCATACGGATTCCCCTGGAAGATCCGGGATATCCTTCCTAAGTGCCTGTTGGCAGGAGAATGTGCAGGCAGGCTGACAGAAGAGGGCGCCAGACTCCTGGATGCAACAGGAGAGCTGGAGGCAGGAATTCCTTTCTGCCCGCCTGAGGGTGATGCAGGTACCGGAATGACTGCAACAAACAGTGTGGCGAAGAGAACAGGAAATGTTTCTGCGGGAACTTCCGTATTTGCCATGGTGGTACTGGAGAAAGAGCTGAAAAAAGTTCACCCGGAAATTGATCTGGTAACGACGCCTGCCGGAAATCTGGTGGCAATGGTGCACTGCAATAACTGCACCTCAGACTTAAATGCCTGGGTAAATCTGTTCAGAGAGTTCGCAGAAGCTTTTGGTATTAAGGCAGATAGGAATCAGCTGTTCGGAACCCTTTACAACAAAGCTCTGGAAGGAGACGCTGACTGCGGCGGACTTCTCGCCTATAATTATTTTTCCGGAGAACATATCACAGGATTTGAAGAAGGCCGTCCTTTATTTGTTCGTACACCGGAGAGCAGATTTAATCTTGCCAATTTTATGAGAGTACATCTGTTCACCTCCCTGGGCGCTTTAAAGACAGGCATGGACATCCTTCTGAAAGAAGAAGGAGTGAAACTGGACAAAATCATGGGCCACGGCGGACTCTTCAAGACCAAAGGCGTGGGACAGAAGATTATGGCGGGAGCCATTGATACGCCGGTATCTGTGATGGAGACAGCAGGAGAAGGCGGCGCCTGGGGAATTGCTATCCTGGCTTCTTATATGAAGAATAAAAAAGACGAACAGACTCTGGAAGAATATCTGGACAAAGAAGTATTTGCCGGGCAGGAAGGTGTGGAGATTCAGCCGGATTCTGAGGATGTGGACGGATTTGATAAATTTATGGAAAGATATACAGGATGCCTGGAAATTGAAAGGGCAGCCGTAGATTATTTAAAATAAGGCTCAGAAAACATTCTTATAAAAACCGCCAGAAAGAGAGGGATAGAAGGATTCTTTCTGATGAAATCAATTTTAATTTTCCTGGGACTTCCGGTATCTGCCGGGAGTCCTTCCTGTATATTCGCGGAAAACTTTGATAAAATGGCTTTCACTGGAAAAACACAAAGCGGCGCTGATCTCCGACAGGGGGCGGTCCGTATACAGCAGCATGGATTTGGCTGTTTCCAGGCGTTCTCTCTGAAGGAACATCATGGGGCTTAGCCCTGTCTCTTCCCGAAAGAGGTGTGAGAACCTTCCGGTGCTCAGCTCAGCTTCGTCTGCCAGCTGCTCCAGGGTGATCCTCTCCTGGAGATGGCTCTGCATGTAATGAATGGCGCTTCGGACAGATTTAGAGTAAGGGGGTGATTCCTTTTTATGTTTTACTGCGCTGATGAAATCCCGGAGAGCTCTTTCCTGGAGCGCGGAGATCTGGGAAAGCTTGGTGCACTTTTCAGAAGTCTGGATATAGCTGTCGCTCATGGCGTAGGCCAGATCTTCAGCTACCCCTGCATCCATAGCTGCCCTGGTGATCTGGGTAATGTAGGAAATGAAGATGATCTGTTCCTGGCGCAGAGGGTTAGAACTCAGCCTGCCTGCCTGTCCTGAGGTGTTAAGCTGCTCCATGCATCTGCGGGCCAGGGGAAGATCTCCCCTGCGTACAGCTTCAAACAGATTTTTTTCATAGCGGTAAGGTGTATGAGGAACAAAAGATTCCCTGGAAGCCAGGAGAATCTGCCTGGTCTTTTTATCTAAAAAATCAAAATCATCTTTTTCAAAAATACTCATAGAAAAATTCTCCCAAAGTCCTGGTCTGCAGATTTTTAAATTTAATATGATTATACCTGAAAAATAGCAGCATTTAAATAATAAAAATGACAAAAATCTGATATTTTTTTCTGCAGAATTATGGTAGGTTAGAGTCATCAAAAAGATTGTAAAGGAGCGAAAAATTCATGGAACGTGATGTAAAAGCAATCGTAAAACAGATGACGCTGGAAGAGAAAGCCGGCATGTGTTCCGGAAAAGATTTCTGGCATTTAAAAGGCGTAGAAAGGCTGGGCATTCCCGAGGTGATGGTCAGTGACGGCCCTCACGGACTGAGAAAGCAGGCAGAAGAGGCAGACCATTTGGGAATCAATGACAGTATCAAGGCTGTGTGTTTCCCTACCGCCTGTGCCACAGCCTGTTCTTTTGACAGGGATCTGCTTTTTGAAATGGGACAGAGGATCGGTGATGAGTGCCAGGCGGAAAACCTGTCTGTGATCCTGGGACCGGCAGTAAATATCAAACGTTCTCCCCTCTGCGGAAGAAACTTTGAATATTTCTCAGAAGATCCTTACCTTGCTTCTCAGATGGCTGCAGCTCATATCAAAGGCGTGCAGTCTAAAAACGTGGGAACCTCTATCAAGCATTTTGCGGCGAACAATCAGGAACACAGGAGAATGTCCTGCTCTTCTGAAATCGATGAGAGAACATTGAGAGAGATTTATCTGGGAGCTTTTGAAACAGCGGTAAAAGAAGGAAAACCGGATACTGTCATGTGCTCTTACAATAAGATCAACGGAGAGTTTGCTTCTGAGAACCACTGGCTCCTGACAGAAGTTTTAAGAGACGAATGGGGATTCGAAGGGTATGTAATGTCTGACTGGGGTGCAGTCAATGACAGAGTCAAGGGATTAAAGGCAGGTCTGGAACTGGAGATGCCCGCAAGCGGCGGACATACGGACCAGGAGATCGTGGATGCAGTCAGAAACGGAGAGCTGGATGAGGCAGTTCTGGACACTGCAGTGGAACGTATTTTAAATATTGTGTTTAAATTTACAGATAACCGCCAGGAAGGAAAGTTCGACAAAGAAGAGGATCACAAGCTGGCAGCGAAAGTTGCGGAGGAATCTATGGTACTTCTGAAAAATGAAGGTATCCTGCCGCTTCCAAAAGAAGGAAAGAAGATTGCCTTTATCGGAAAATTTGCCCAGAAACCAAGATTCCAGGGCGGCGGAAGCTCCCATATCAATTCCTTCAAGGTGACCAGCGCTCTGGATGCAGTAAAAGAGATTACAGAGGTGACTTATGCCCAGGGGTACGATGTCCAGGAGGATAAGACAGACCAAGCGCTGTTAAAGGAAGCTGTCCGGGCGGCAGAGGAGGCAGACATCGCCGTGATCTTTGCCGGACTGCCGGATTTATTTGAGTCCGAAGGCTATGACAGAAGCCATATGAGAATGCCGGACTGCCAGAATGAACTGATCCGTGAGATTACAAAAGTTCAGAAAAATACTGTGGTGGTGCTTCACAATGGTTCTCCTGTGGAAATGCCATGGGCAGATGATGTAAAAGGGATTCTGGAAGCATATCTCTGCGGACAGGCAGTGGGACAGGCAGAAGTAAACCTGCTGTTTGGTATTTCCAATCCCTGCGGAAAACTGGCAGAGACCATTCCGTACAAACTTTCCGACAATCCGTCCTACTTAAATTTCCCGGGCGACGGACAGACAGTAGAATATAAGGAAGGTGTTTTTGTAGGATACCGCTATTACGATACAAAAGAAATGCCGGTGCGCTATCCGTTCGGATACGGACTGAGCTACACCACATTTGAATACAGAGATTTACAGGTTTCATCCGGAGAAATGAAAGATACCGATACTCTGAAAGTTTCTCTGAAAGTAAAGAACACAGGAAACCGTGCCGGAAAAGAAATCGTTCAGCTTTACGTAGCGGACAAAACAGGCGCAGCCAGCCGACCTGTAAAAGAGCTGAAAAACTTTACAAAAGTTTTCCTCAATCCCGGGGAAGAAAAGACTGTGGATATGGAACTGGATAAGAGAAGCTTTGCATGGTACTGCACAGCGATCCATGACTGGTATGCTGCAACAGGAGAATACGAGATCATAGCAGCAGCTTCCTCAAAAGATATCCGTCTGACAAAGACCGTGCATGTGACCGCAACCACAGAGATCCCCCTGCATATACACATGAATACCACGGTCAGTGAGCTCATGGAAAATCCACGGACAAGAGAAGTCATCCAGGGAATGACAGAAAGTCTTGTAGAGAGTATGGGAGGTTCCAGCGAAGAGAAAGAGAGCGCTGCGACGGAGGCGATTTCTCCGGAGATGTCTCTGAAGATGCTGGAAAACTCACCTCTGCGTTCTTTCAGAAGCTTTATGGGAATGACAACAGAAGAGATTGAGGAACTGATCAAAAAACTTCAGAAAGCGGCGGATGGAGAATAAAAATAATAGAGTCCGTTAATCGTGAAAAGAGCATTTGTCAGCAGGGCAGATGCTTTTTTCTTTCTGTAAGAACGGCAGTAGAAAGAGGGTGCTGCCCGGGTTAAAGCTTACTGAAATTTTTCATGCATATGAAGTTTCATACTGTATTGCTGCTAAAAATAAGTTATAATACCAAATAAAACAGAGGGAGAGGTGAGAAAATGTTTCAATGGGGAATTATAGGCGGAGGTTTTATTTCTTCCCAGTTTGCAAAAGGTCTTAAGACAGTACCAGATATGAAGGTGGGAGCACTGGCGTCCCGTTCAGGGCGGAATCCTTATGGGATTCACGCGGACAGATATTATTATTCCTATGAGGAACTGGCAGAGGATCCGAAAATCCAGGCTGTCTACATCGGAACCATCCATCCGGAGCACGCCTCCTGTGCCAAAATCTGTCTGGAAAGAGGCAAACCAGTGCTCTGCGAAAAACCAGTGACTATGAATGAGAGAGAGCTTCAGGAAGTTTTAGAGTTGGCAGAGAAGAATAACGTCTTTTTTATGGAAGCCATGTGGACCAGGTTTATCCCTGCAGTACGCTGGTTAAGAGAAGCGATCAGAAAAGGGACTTATGGAAAAGTCCACAACATTCACATTACCTTCGGGGGGCCCGCAGATCCGAAAAACCGCAGGCTTTTGGAAGCCGGGCTTGGAGGAGGCGCGCTGCTGGATGTAGGTGTTTACGGTATGAATACAGCGGCATATCTGCTGGGAGAACATCCCAGGGAGCTTCATGCCTGGGCAGAAAAGACAGAAGAAACAGTGGATCTTTCAACTTGTATCCAGGCAGTCTATCCAGGAGGGGCTCTGGCAGATATGGTGTTTTCCATCAACCGGAAAGTTAACAGTAAGATGGTCTTGGTGACAGATCTGGCAGAACTGGAAATTCCTTATTTCTGGCGGCCGGATACCATCTATGAACTGGAACCAAACCACGACTTCTGCACAGAGCTTCTTAGGGAGAAAAGAACCTTTTCCATAGAGGGAAACGGCTATCACTATGAAGCTTTGGAAGTCCGGGAGGCAATCCGGCAGGGAAAAACAGAGAGTCTTCTAATGCCCTGGGAGGAGAGCAGGAAGATCATGGGAGAATTGGATCAGATCCGGGCTGTCTGCGGGATACAGTATCCCCAGGATCTGTGACAGACAAATTCACCAGGACAGCTTTGGAGGAATAATCTAATAGAGAAAAAATGTCCATCTGGGAGCGCATGATCTATGAAATCCACAGAATATCCGTATTTTTCTGATAAAGAGGAGCAAAACAAGAGATTGTATGAAGAGGAAGGTACCTTTGAGAGAGAGAGAAACCTGATGAAATCTTATTATCCAAAAAAAGCAGCAGATATTCAGGCTGCTGTGGAGGATGCCTGCGACCATCTGGATTATGAGGGGAGTTTTCTTTATGACGAGTATCCGGATCAGTGGACAGTAAAGAGAACCTGTCAGGATATCTGCAGACAGATTCAAAGCAGAAAAAATATGCAGGCAATGGATTTCGAGAAAGAAATTTTCCTCAAAGACGGTCTGGCAGAAATCACACAGGCACTGTTCTGCCAGGAAATGTGCCGGAGACGGTGCAGGAGGAAACGTCTAAAAAGAATCTAAAACTCTGCCTTTTAGGGTTGCGGATTTTACTTAAAACTTTTACAATAGTAATGGATTACATCAAGGGGATGAAAAAATACAGGGGAAATTATGACAGATATAAAAGAATTTTTAGATAAATATACAGACAGGGACTTAAAAAGGATCCTCATCAGCAATCCGCGGGAATCCGGAGGTACCCTGAAAATGCAGGTGCGCCCGGTCCAGGTAAAGGACAAAATTCTGTTCCAGATGACCAGGACCATAGGGACACAGGAGTTTCATGAAAATTTGGAAAAGGATGTCCTGGTATCAAAGCTTCAGGAAGAGATGGAGAAAAATTTTAAACAGCTTCAGCTGGAGAGCAGGAGAGCACAGGGCACTGTCCTGGTGAGTAAAAAGGGAAAAATCACCATTAAGGTAAAAGAAGTCAGGGGGAAAGAAAAAGAAGAATTCCCCCGGATGCTTTCCCACAACAGGACTAAGAATTATGTATTGAAAGAGGGCATTCCGGTTCCCTGGCTCATTGACCTGGGTGTTATGAGCCGGGACGGAAAGATCAGGAATGCCCGGTACGATAAATTTAAGCAGTTAAACCGTTTCCTGGAGTTCATTGAAGATGTCCTTCCGAGGCTTCCGAAGGACAGAGAAGTGCAGATCATAGATTTTGGCTGCGGAAAGTCCTATCTGACTTTTGCCATGTATTATTACCTGAAAGAATTAAAAGGGTATGACATCTGTGTGACCGGATTGGATCTGAAAACGGACGTGATCAAAAACTGCAATGCCCTTGCCGAAAAATACGGATATGACAAGCTCAGGTTTCTTCAGGGAGATATTGCTTCCTATGAGGGGACGGACCAGGTAGATATGGTGGTGACTCTTCATGCCTGTGATACAGCTACAGACTATGCGCTGGCAAAGGCAGTGAAATGGGGTGCTTCGGTCATTCTTTCGGTACCTTGCTGCCAGCATGAGCTGAATGGGCAGGTAAAGAATGAAGTCCTGGCACCTGTATTAAAGTACGGAATTTTGAAAGAGCGTTTCTCAGCCATCCTTACAGACGGACTGCGGGCGCAGATGCTGGAAAGCGCGGGTTATGATACGCAGATTCTGGAGTTCATTGATATGGAGCACACTCCCAAGAACCTGTTGATCCGTGCGGTCAAAAATCCAAAGAAAAAGGAAAACCGCCGGCAGCAAAAAGCATGGGAGGACTGCGCTGAAGCGATGAGCGTTTCTCCTTCTCTGCAGAGGCTGCTGTTTCAAGAGAGATAGAAAGGACCATAAATGAAGAAAAGATTCATAAAGGCAGGTGTCCTGCTGGCAGTGTTTCTTCTGGGCGTGGCATTTTTCAGCTGCCTGATGAACCAGAGGGGAACGGATAACAAGACGGACATGGAGACTGCAGCCATGCCCTGCATGGCGATGATCATAGATGACATAGAGACAAACCGCATGTACGGATATGCGCAGGAGATGGAGACAGATTTTATGCGGGATACCCTGACTCCTGTGGGGACGGACAAGACTCTTCACGTCAGTATCACGCCAAACGGTCAGGAGATTGACAGCATGGTCTATGAGATCAGGACTTCCGACGGAAGTAAAGTCATTGAAAATGACAAGATTAAAACCTTCCGGGAAGAAGCAGACGGGAAGCTGACAGCAGAGTTTACGCTGAAAAAGTCCATTCTCATGAATCAGGAGTATTCCCTGGTGTTTACTCTGAATACAGAGGAAGGAAGCTGGTACTATTATACCAGGCTGATCCAGCGGGCGGGATTAAATACCGGGCAGTATCTGGAATTTGTCAACAGTTTTTACACAAAGACGTTCAGCAAGGATAATGAGAATGATCTGTCCACGTATATGGAATCCGATAATTCCCCCGGGAACAACAGTTTTAATGACCTGAACATCAATGCGGATATTGATATGCTGACCTGGGGACTTCTGGCGCCTGAGATCAGCAGACCGGGAATTCCCTCCATAAAGGAAATTAATGAAAATACGGGAAGTGTTTCCATTACCTATTATATTACAGCAGAAAATGAAAACGGAGAGGTGGAACGCTATCAGGTGGATGAATTTTACCGTATGCGTTATGACCAGACAAGAGTCCGCCTGCTGGATTTCAGGCGTTCCGCAAAGCAGGTGCTGACTGCAGAGCAGACTGTGGCGGCAGACGGAAAGCTGAATCTGGGTGTGACGGATAAAAATGTACAGTATGTGGTCAGTGAAGACGGAGGGGTTGTTGCCTTTGTGCAGCAGGGCGATCTGTGGGCATACAACATTGAGACAAACAAATTGTCGCGGATCTTTACTTTCCGGGATACAGGAAGCAATGATGAGAGAAATGACTATGCTCAGCATGATATCCGGATCGTGCGCGTAGAGGAAAACGGTGATATGGATTATGTGGTTTATGGATATATGAACCGGGGAGCTCATGAGGGTATGGCAGGAACTGCAGTTTACCATTATGACAGTGAACAGAATGTGTCAGAGGAGAAAATATTTCTTGCAGGAACCAAATCTTTTGAATTCTTGAAAGACCAGGTGGAAGAGCTTTGTTATGTGAGCAAAGAGGGCATGTTTTACATGACAGCAGAAAATACCCTCTATGAGATCAATATGGAAGAAAAGACCTACACAGCATTGCAGGAAGAGCTTACCGGCAGCCGTTTCTTTGTATCAGGCAGCGGAAGATATGTGGCATGGACCGACAGCACGGATAGGAATGAAGTAAAGAATATCATTTTTATGGATCTGGAAAACGGCACCAGAAAGGAGATCCGTGCAGAGGAGGGGAATAAACTCCGTCTGTTCGGCTTTATTAATGATGATATTATCTATGGAACTGCCAGAGAGAGTGATATTTCTGCAGGCGGCGGAAGCCAGTTTGTCATGTATAATGTCAGGATCCAGAATCATGACGGAGAGCTGGTGAAGGATTACCAGCCTGAGGGATATTTCGTCACAGACGTGGAAGTCCAGGACAATCTTCTGGTACTGAAACGGGTACAGAAACAGGGCAGCAGTTATGTGGCTGTTTCGGATGACCAGATCATGAATAATGTAAAGGGCAAACAGGAAGAAGCTATTTCTCTGATCACACAGACCACAGTGCGGCAGGAAAATATAACAGCGCTTCAGTATTCGGCATCTTCTTCCACGCAGGAAGCTTTGGTGATGGAAGGAAAATTTATGGAGAATGCCCAGGATGATACTTTGAGCATGAGCATTGAAGAGACCAGTACAGGACAATATTATGTGTATGCCGAGGGAGGACTGGAAGGAATTTATACGGATGCCGGAGCTGCTGTGCGTGCAGCAGATGCAAAATATGGGGTGGTGCTGAACCGTGCGCAGCAGTATCTGTGGGAGAGAAGCAATACAAAAGCCACAGCGTCCATCAGCCTGGAGGATATACCGGATGCAGTAAAGAGCGCGCCCCTTGACGCGGCACAGTTAAATGAGAGTATCAAAGACACAGGGACGGCAGTCAGCTTAAATGGCTGTACCCTGGAGGAGATTCTTTATCAGATCAGCGAACAGCGTCCTGTGATCGCAAAAGGGCAGGATGGGAAGGCAAAGCTGATCATAGGCTTTGATTCCTATAATATAACGGTCTATGACCCGTCAACGGGAGAGACCAGCTACCAGGGAAGACAGGACAGTGAGAAAGAACTTACAGAAAACGGCAGTGTTTATATCTGCTATATAGAAAATCTTCAGGAACAGGAATGAGACAGTATGCTCTGCGGGCAGTTCCTGTTATGAAATATGAGAAACAGCACCGGAGTGCACAAAAGTGTGTGATCCGGTGCTGTACGTTGGTAAAATATAGTGATTTAGCCTTGCACTGACAGAAACAATGAGCTATACTAATCTCTATATTATCAATGTTAAGTATTCCGGTGCCAAAACCAGACAGAAATCATAAGAGCAGGTCAAGGCACTGTCACAAGAAGGAGATAAATCATGCAGTTGACAACAGTAAAAGAAATCTATAAGAGCAGGGAACAGTACCTGGACAAAGAAGTCACCGTAGGCGGCTGGGTCAGAAGTGTGCGTGATTCCAAAACATTTGGATTCATTGTTCTTCATGACGGAAGTTTTTTTGAGACCCTTCAGGTGGTATACCATGACACTATGGAGAATTTCCAGGAGATTTCCAAATTAAATGTAGGCGCGGCGATTCTTGTAAAAGGTACTCTGGTGGCTACACCTCAGGCAAAACAGCCCTTTGAGATCCAGGCAGAAGAGGTGATCGTGGAGGGAGAATCAGCAGCAGACTATCCTCTGCAGAAAAAACGTCATTCCATGGAATATTTAAGGACCATTTCTCATCTGCGTCCACGCACCAACACCTTTCAGGCAGTGTTCCGGGTGCGCTCCATGGTTGCATTTGCCATCCATCAGTTTTTCCAGGAGAGAGGCTTTGTCTATGTACACACACCTCTGATCACAGGAAGTGACTGTGAAGGAGCCGGAGAGATGTTCCAGGTAACCACCATGGACCTGAACAACGTTCCTAAGACAGAAGACGGAAAAGTAGATTTTTCCCAGGACTTCTTTAAAAAACCTACCAACCTGACAGTAAGCGGACAGCTGAACGGAGAGACTTTTGCGCAGGCATTCCGCAATATCTATACTTTCGGACCTACTTTCCGCGCCGAAAACTCCAACACAACGCGCCATGCCGCAGAGTTCTGGATGATCGAGCCGGAAATGGCATTTGCAGATCTGGATGATAATATGGCAGTGGCAGAGGAAATGCTGAAATATGTGATCCGTTATGTACTGGAAAATGCTCCGGAGGAGATGAACTTCTTCAATTCCTTTATTGACAAGGGACTTCTGGACAGACTGAACCATGTGCTGAACTCTGAATTCGGACATGTGACCTACACAGAAGCCATTGAGATCCTGGAAAAAGCAAACGATAAATTTGACTATAAAGTATACTGGGGCTGCGATCTGCAGACAGAGCATGAAAGATATCTGACAGAACAGGTATTTAAACGCCCGGTATTTGTCACGGATTATCCGAAGGAGATCAAGGCCTTTTATATGAAGCAGAACGATGACGGAAAGACTGTTGCGGCAATGGACTGCCTGGTACCGGGAATCGGTGAGATCATCGGCGGAAGCCAGAGAGAGGATTCCTATGACAAGCTGAAAGCCCGCATGGAAGAGCTGGGGCTGAACGAAGCAGACTACGACTTTTATCTGGACCTTCGTAAATACGGTTCCACCAGACATTCCGGATTCGGTCTTGGATTTGAAAGATGCGTGATGTACCTGACAGGAATGCAGAACATCCGTGATGTGATTCCTTTCCCGAGAACTGTAAACAACTGTGATTTATAAGAATTGAGGAGAACTATGAAATTTTTCCACACCGCAGATGTCCATCTGGGAGCAGAGCCCGACAGAGGCTTTCCCTGGAGCAGGGACAGAAGCCGGGAGATATGGGAAAGTTTCCGAAATGTGATCAGACAGGCCGGCGCAGAACACGCCGACCTGTTTCTTATTGCGGGAGATCTTTTCCACCGGCAGCCCCTGGCGAGAGAACTGAAAGAAGTAAATGCCATGTTTGCCTCCATACCGGAGACAAAAATTGTAATCATGGCGGGAAATCATGACTATCTGAAAAAAAACTGTGCGTACCGGAAATTTCCCTGGGCGCAGAATGTATTCTGGTTTTGGGACACAGTACCGAAGACTCTGGAATTTCCTGATCTGGGAGTCAGTGTATGTGGGCTCAGCTATGACCGAAAAGAGATCGCAGAACCTCTTTATGACCCAATTAAAGCACGGGGAAGCCAGCCTTTTCAGATCTTGCTTGCCCACGGAGGCGATGAGAAACACATCCCCTTTTCCAAAGAGAAACTTTTAAGCGGGGGATTTGACTATATTGCGCTGGGGCATATCCATAAACCTCAGGTGCTTGTGCCGGACAAAATGGCATATGCAGGGGCTTTGGAACCGATTGATAAGAATGATACCGGCGTTCATGGATATATTCAGGGAGAGTACAGGGACGGGGTACTTAGGACAAGATTTCTTCCTGCCGCCAAAAGAGAATATAAAAAGCTGAAGATCCAGGTGACGGAAAATACTACACAGTTTCTTCTGGAGCAGGCAGTGAAAGCCGCGGTGAGAGAGCGGGGGGAGAAGAACTTTTTCTGCATTTCTCTGGAGGGGAGAAAAGAACCGGGGACAGAATTTCTGACGGAAAATCTGTACGCTTTGGGAAATATCCGCGAGGCAGAGGATAAGACTTTCCCGGCATATGAAAAAGAACGGCTGAAAAAACAGTACGAAGGTACGCTTTTAGAATTGTTTATCAGCAGTTTTCCAAAGGAGAGTATCACAGAAGAAGAGGAGAAGGCGCTTGACTATGGCATTGAGGCGCTGCTGGAAGCCGGGGAGGAAAACCAATGATTCTGAACAAACTGGTATTAAAAAATTTCGGCAGATTTTCCGGAAAAGAGATCACACTGAAAGAAGGAATCAACATTATATATGGTGACAACGAAAGCGGGAAGAGCACCATACACACCTTTATCCAGGGAATCTTTTTCGGAATAAGACGTATGAGAGGAAAAGCTTCCAGAACAGACGATTATACGCATTATACTCCCTGGGAAAATCCAGGGTGGTATGAGGGGGCCGTGACTTTTACCTGCGCGGGAAAGCGTTTCTGCCTGGAGCGGAATTTTGCGGCGGGAGCGAAGGGAACCAGACTTTACTGTGAGAGCGATGGTGAACTGCTGTCTGTTGAGGACGGGGATCTTGAGATGCTTCTGGGGGGGATCAGTGAGGTGATATACCGAAATACGGTATCTGCAGGACAGTTAAGGAGCCGCACAGAAGAAGGTCTTCTTCTGGAAATACGGGATTATCTCACAAGCTGCCAGGGATCCGGAGATGTCCGGATCAATCCGGAGAGAGCACTGGAAATTCTGAAATCCAGGAGAAAGTTATGGGAAAAGAAACAGGAGGAACTTTCAGAGCGGCGCAGACAGGAGGAAGGAAAACTTCGGACCAGTATGGAGTATCAGAGCCGGGAGGCGGAAAAGCTGAGAGAAAAAATCTGTGAGTATACACAGGCAGAATCCGCCGCAAAAAAGGCAGCCGCACAGGTACGGCACCGTATACAGAGAGAGAGGGAAAAGGAGCGGGAAACAGAAAAAAAAGACAGGAAAAAAACAAGAAAATCCTCAATCCAGTTTCTGCGGATCTGTCTGTACGCATTTGTGACTGTTTTGGCAGGAGCAGGGGTACTTTTGGGACAATGTCCGGTGATAGCTGCAGCGGTTATTCTGGCGGCGGAGATTATGGTGGAAACGATACTGCGTTTTAGGGAAAAGAAAGGACGCAGGAGTCTGCCGAAAGAGAAAATGGGGACAGATTGGGGGAAAGAGGAAGCGGAAGAACTGGCTGCCAGGGCACAGCGTCTGAGTGCGCAGCTTGAGGTCTTCCGTGAACAGCTGGAAGAAAGGCAGACAGAACTTTCCAATCTTAAGGAGGAATATGACGAATTTGCAGGAAACTATGAAGAAGTGTTTGCTGTAAAAAAAGAGATTGACAGTATTACCCTTGCCGAGAAACGGATCAGAGAACTGTCGGTAAAGATGAAAAACTCCACAGGAGGGGCACTGAGAGAAAAGATGTCAGAGATTCTTTCCGGCATTACCGGCGGCAGATATAAAAAAGTAGTAATTGATGAGGATTTTAATATCAGCCTTTACACCGGAGAAAAACTGGTCCCACTTTATCAGCTCAGCAGCGGAACCGTGGAACAGGTTTACCTTGCCCTTCGCATGGCCTCTGCGGAAATCCTGTGCCGGGAGGAAGAACTTCCCGTACTGTTGGATGAGACATTGGCCTTCTATGATGATAAACGGCTCCTGGAGACACTTTTGTGGCTTGGACATAGAAAGACTCAGGTGATCTTATTTTCCTGTACCAGAAGGGAAATAGAGGCATTGAGAGGGAAGGGAATTCCGTGCAGTGTTATTGAATTATAAAAATTGTTTTATACAGCAGAACTGCCCCGCAGTCCGGAAGAAATATTTCCGGCTGCGGGGCAGTTCCTGTTTTACATACACTTTGCCGACTGATGCGAAAAGGGGTGTTTCAGCCTTTCATATAGTGATGTTTTTTTTCAAATTCTTCTAATTTAATCTTCAGATAGTTCCATGACATATGCAGTACAGGTGCCAGCCCTGCGATTAAGAGGATTACTGTAACCAGCGTAATGCTGGAAGTTACAGCATAGACATATGCCGCATACATAAGAACGAAAACAGCAATACATACATTTAGAATACGGATAATTTTTTCACTCATAACGGCACCTCCTATCAAAATAAAACCGTTACCTTGTTTTCTTTAAATTATTATATAACTAATAACTGAAAAATTCAAGAAAAAGAATATAAAAATATGAAAAATATAAGAAATAACAAGAAAAAATATATTATAAAAAGAAATAAATAGCTAAATATTCAGAAAATAATGAAGAGCAAGAGATTTCCATAAATCAATGCAGGGAAAAATGAAAAACAACAGGCGGCATACACAAAACAGACTGTTCCTGTATGCCGCCGTAAGAAACCGGGTTTTAATTATTTTTTTCTTTTAACTGACGCTGGTGTTTTACCAGAAGTTTATTGATGCGTTCTACCGGGTTCAGCAGCTTGCTGATAGAAGCATCGTGATTCAGGGTGTCGATGATCAGTGCAACGTATTTGCTCATATCACAGTTTACATAATATGGCTTCTGAAGAAGTTCTTCTGTCTGATATACCAGGTTTGTAGTAAGGAGTCTGTCGAAATCCCCTCTTTCATAAGCTTTGTCAAAGATTTCAAGACCGTTTGTAAACAATCCGAAGGTCGAGCACATGAAAATTTTTGCAGCCCCTCTTTTCTTCAGCAGTGCGGCAACTTCCAGCATGCTGTCGCCGGAGGAGATCATATCATCTACAATGATCATATTTTTGCCGGAAACGTCAGCACCCAGGAATTCATGGGCAACAATAGGATTGCGTCCGTCTACGATAGTGGAATAATCCCTTCTCTTATAGAACATACCCATATCTACACCCAGTACGTTGGCCAGATAGATAGCACGGCTGGTTCCGCCTGCGTCAGGGCTGATGACCATGAGATGTTCGCTGTCTACAGGCAGATCAGGTTCTGCCTTGAAAAGCCCTTTGATGAACTGATAAGAGGCAGATACAGTCTCAAATCCGTGAAGCGGGATGGCATTCTGCACACGGGGATCATGTGCCTCAAAGGTGATGATGTTGTCCACACCCATACTGATCAGCTCCTGGAGGGCAAGTGCGCAGTCCAGGGATTCACGGCGGGTTCTTCTGTGCTGACGGCTTTCATAGAGGAAGGGCATGATGACATTGACACGGCGTGCCTTTCCGCCGACTGCCGCGATGATCCTCTTCAGATCCTGAAAATGGTCATCAGGAGACATGTGGTTTACCTGTCCGCTGAGGGAATAGGTAAGAGAATAATTGCATACATCCACCATCAGGTACAGGTCATCGCCCCGGACAGATTCCTCCAGGATGCCCTTTGCTTCTCCGGAACCAAAGCGGGGAGTCTGCGCTTTGACAAGATAGGAGTCCCTTTCGTAACCTTCAAATTCCAGGTTGTTCTTTTCCTGATGGTCCCTGTCCTTACGCCATTTGACAATGTAATTGTTGACTTTGTCCCCAAGCTGTTTACAGCTTGACAGCGGGATGATTCCCAGGCGTCCTACAGGAAGGGAGTCTAAAGGTGTTGCGTTTTTTGGTGACATGTTCATTTTCCTCCTAAAAGTCTTTTTTGAATTCTTATGTCATTTCCAATTAACTTTAACATGATGTAATTACTGGAAACTCTGGAAAAAGTCCGCTCTGAGTAAGTTTCCAGAAAATCATCCATGGTCAGGTTGGTGGAAATGATAGTTGCCTTTTTGTTCATGATCCGCTCATTGATGCAGCAGAAAAACTGTGACGAGACGAAACTGTTGGTGAGCTCTGTACCCAGGTCATCGATGATCAGAAGATCACAGTCATAGATAAAGGAAGCCATCTGGGCAGACTCCCTGTCCTTCTGGAAGGCATTTCTGGACAGCAGATCAAAAAAGTCAAAAGCTGTAAAATACAGTACGAAATAGGATCTGTCCAGAAGTTCCTTTGCAATGCAGTGGGTGAGATAGGTTTTGCCCACTCCGGTATCTCCGTACAAAAGGATGTTCTGAGGAGTTTCCTGGAAGCTTTCTATGAAATCCCAGGCTTTGTCATAGGCATTATGCGCAATTTCCAGGGAAGTCATACCGCTTGCCGGGTCTGTCAGGTCGGAAGAGTAGTAGTCGAAAGTAAAATTCTGGAAATTTTCTGTCTCAAGGATCTCACGGATATTGGACTGTGTATACAGAAGATCCACAGAAGATTTTCGGAAACAGGAACATTTCTCCGATCCGATATAACCGGTATCTTTGCACAGAGGGCAGTCATAATGCATTTCCAGATAGTCGGCAGGATAGCCGTATTGCTGGAGAAGTGCGGCGCGTTCTTTGGACAGGCGCCGGATCTGTTCTGCCAAGTCAAAGTCTTCCCCCTGCTGTGCTCCCAGAAGCAGACGGGCTTTTTTTAAACTGAGGGAGGCAATTTCTCTGCGGATCTCTCCTAAACGGGGAATTTTCTCCTCCGCCTGACGGATCCGCTCTGTCTGCTGATGCTTATGGCGGAGTTGTTTTTGATTGTAGGCACGCATCAATGCGTCATACTGAAAATTTTTTAAAGACACGGAAATTCTCCTGTAAATAAACTTTTATGATAGGTTTTATTTGCCAAGCAGCTGCTTTTCCAGCTCTGCCATATTGTAGTTACGCTGGTGGAAATTGTTGAATTTATTCCTGGAAGCCTGTGGCTGCGGTCTGGTCTGGGCAGACGCCTTTGCTATTTTCTTCTGCTGGAAAGTCTGGTCCAGGGATTCAATGTCTGATAAATGGTGAACACCGTTTTTAAACCAGTTTTCCAGAATGCTGTCAGCATAAGAAAAACTTGCTTTTCCTGTGGCAAGCACAGTCCGGCTGCATGCCTCTGAGATAATATCCAGAGTAAAGCTGTACTGGTTCAGCCAGAGGTTCATATACTGGATTTCTTTGTCCAGAGGGTTCCTGTTCTTGATGCCGAAAGCTTTCAATATAGTAAAGTAATTCTTGTTGTAAAGGTTTGTTTCTTCTTTTGCCTGTGCTACGGTAGTGATCTTCTGATCTGCCCAGGCGAGCCCCACCGTCCTGATATAGGCAATGCTGGTGCTTCCTTTGGAAACACAGTATTCGATCAGGTATTCCAGCAGATCCGCGGACATATGTACTTCGTCGTAGAGATACAGAAGTGTCTCCATGTCCGTGCTGGTCAGAGTCTTGCCAAGGTACTGCTCTGCGATGAACAGGAGCTGGCGGACTTCTTCATTCCCTTTCAGCTGTTTCAGCTTGTCGGGAGAGAGGCTGGTGCGTACAGCCGAAACAGGCTTCACTTCTTTGACCGCGGCAGCTTCCTTTGCTGCAGGAATGCCTGAGGAGACAGGAAGATCGCCTCCCTTGGCAGGGAGCGGATAGAATACCACATCTGTAAGTGTACCCCTGGAGTTAAAGGACACGTCCAGGATACCTGTTTTTTTCCAGTATTTCAGAGCGCGGACAATGTCAGCCTCTGTGCAGTTGAATGCGTCCGCGATACAGGAAAGCTCCAGGCGGGTCTGTTCCCGGGAACAATTCCGCAGGAGATAGAGATAGATTTTTACAAATTCGCCGTTGGCGGAAGGCATATAGATATCCAGGAAGCGGTTGGATACAAAGGTAAACTCTCCCGGAAAACTGTTGTAAACGGTAAACTGTGGCATTTTAAACGTCCTTTACATTGATTTGATAAAATTACACTTTCTAGAATCAGCTTCAGTATAGCACACAATTTTTAAAAAGAGAATAAGGATTTTTTCAAAGCAAGAAATCTGGGGAATCAGAGAAAATGCTGTGGGAAATGTGGATAATGTGGATAAAAAAGTGGACTACTTTTTATGGGAAACCAGTAAGTGTCGAAAATAAAGGGATTTTAGGGAAGATTGCCGTCTGATTATGTCAACTTTTTAATACACAAAAAAATCCACATGCCTGTGGGTACAGACATGTGGAGAAGTTGGTGGATAATGTGGATAACTTTACTGTCCCAGGAGATTTTCGCCGATTTTATACACATCTCCGGCACCCATAGTTATCAACAAATCATCGTGGATACAATTTTCTAATAAAAATGCTTCGATTTCGTCGAAAGTGGAGAAATACCATGCTTCCGTTCCTTGTTCTGAGATCAGATCTCTAAGGTCGGCAGAGGAAATTCCAAGGGTGTCAGTCTCTCTGGCGGCGTAGATATCCGCCAGGATTACTTTATCCGCAAGAGAAAGCGCCTGAGCAAATTCCGGCAGCAGTGCTTTCGTCCGGGTATAAGTATGGGGCTGAAATACGCACCACAGAGTTTTGTGAGGATAATTTTGTGCTGTCTTCAAGGTGGCGGCGATCTCCGTTGGGTGGTGGGCATAATCATCGATAATGGTCACCCCTCCCACCTTTCCTTTATACTGAAAACGGCGGTCAGTGCCTCCGAAGTGGAGCAGGCCCTTCTGGACAGTTTCTGTGTCGATTCCCATTTTCATGGAAAGGGCAATGACAGACAGGGCATTGGATATATTGTGAATACCCGGTACAGACAGGGTAAAGTGTCCAATACATACATCGCCTTTCATACAGTCAAAGGAGCCGTGAGCAAGAGAGTCAAAGGAAATATTCTCCGCAGTATATTCTGCATCTGCTTTATTTTCCAGACCGTAGGTGAGCACCTGACAGGGAAGTCCGTCTGCAATGGCATGCCAGTCAGGAATATCACTGTTAATGATCAGAGTTCCATCTGCAGGCAGCTTTTCCGCAAACAGACGGAAGGAATGGCGGATGTCGTCAAGATCTTTGAAAAAGTCCAGATGATCTGCGTCAATATTAAGGATGATGCTGATCTTTGGAAAAAAACTTAAAAAGCTGTTGGTGTATTCACAGGCTTCTGTCACAAAAGTTTCGGATTCACCTACCCGGATATTTCCGTGGATAGCGGGGAGAATTCCTCCCACAGAAATCGTCGGGTCAGTATTTCCTTCCAGAAGTACGTGGGAAATCATAGAAGTAGTGGTCGTTTTTCCGTGTGTTCCTGAGACTGCAATGGGCAGGTCATAGTTTTTCATGATCTGTCCCAGAAGTTCTGCCCTGGTGAGCATCGGTAGACCCTTTTCCTGTGCGGCGGCAAATTCCGGGTTGTCCGGATGGATGGCTGCGGTGTAAACAACCAGTTCCACATCGTCTGTAATATTAGAAGCGCGCTGGCCGATATAGACTTTTGCGCCCAAGGAGGTAAGGCGGCGTGTTAATTCAGATTCTCTGGCATCAGAGCCGGAGATAGGGAAATCTTCTTTTAAGAGGATCTCTGCCAGGCCGCTCATGCTGATGCCGCCGATTCCGATAAAATGGATATGGAGTGGTTTATGAAAATTAATATGATACATAATAACAAATCCCTTCTTTTCTTTATTATATAGGTTAATGGAAAATTCTGGAAAAATGTCCGCGAAAACGGATTTTCCCTACATGTCTGGACTGTGGAAGAACAGCACATGTATTTATAGAGGATTATACCTAAAAAGAAAGGAAATGGAAAGTGCTTTCTTTTGGATAAGGTAAAAAACAAGTAAAATGTCACAAAAAGAATAAAAAAGTCGAAAAAAAATTGTTAAATATGTTCACATTTTTGGTGCGGTGTGCTATAATAGAGAAACCATAGAATATACAAGAGGTGATTGCATGATTAAGAAGAAGATGATTGCAATGTTGCTGGCTGGCGGACAGGGCAGCAGATTAGGCGTGCTGACTGCCAAAGTAGCGAAACCTGCCGTGACATTTGGAGGAAAGTACAGAATTATTGACTTCCCCCTGAGCAACTGCATTAACTCAGGGGTGGATACAGTTGGAGTGCTGACCCAGTACCAGCCGCTGAGACTGAATACGCATATCGGGATCGGTATTCCCTGGGATCTGGATAAAAATGTAGGCGGTGTGTCTATTCTGCCGCCATATGAGAAAAAGACGAATACAGAGTGGTACACAGGTACTGCCAACGCGATTTATCAGAATCTTGCTTATATGGAAAACTATAATCCGGATTATGTTCTGATCCTGGGCGGTGACCATATTTACAAGATGGACTATGAAGTGATGCTGGACTTCCACAAGGCCAACAAGGCAGATGTAACACTTGCCTGTATGCCGGTTCCGTGGGAGGAAGCTTCTCGTTTCGGACTTGCTATCACAGACGAGACAGGAAGAATCACAGATTTTGAGGAGAAACCGGAGAAGCCGAAGAGCAACCTGGCGTCCATGGGAATTTATATTTTCAGCTGGCCGGTATTAAAAGAAGCACTGATCGCTTTAAAAGACCAGTCAGGATGTGATTTCGGAAAACATATTCTGCCTTACTGCAGGGAAAAAGGACAGAGGCTGTTTGCTTATGAGTACAACGGCTATTGGAAGGACGTAGGTACGCTGGGTTCCTATTGGGAAGCAAATATGGAACTGATCGACATTATTCCGGAATTTAATTTATATGAAGAATTTTGGAAGATCTATACAAAAGGCGATATTATTCCTCCCCAGTATATTGCGCCGGATGCTGTAGTAGAGCGAAGCATCATCAGTGAAGGAACGGAGATTTACGGTGAGGTACATAATTCTGTTATCGGAGCCGGTGTTACCATCAAGAAGGGTGCGGTGGTAAGAGATTCTATCATTATGAAACAGAGTACTATCGGAGAAAACGATGTGATCGACAAAGCCATCATCGCAGAAAATGTTTCGGTAGGCGATAATGTAGTGATGGGTATCGGAGAGGATGTTCCAAATAAGGAAAAGCCCAATGTATATTCCTTCGGTCTGGTTACAGTAGGAGAAAATACAGTGATTCCATCTGATGTAAAAATTGGAAAGAATACAGCCATCGTAGGCCAGACCACTGCGGAAGACTATCCAGACGGTGTTTTGGAAAGCGGAGAAACATTGAATAAGGAAGGTGAGACAGAATGAGAGCAATAGGTATTATTCTTGCAGGCGGAAATAATCACAGAATGAAAGAATTATCACAGAAGAGAGCAATCTCTGCAATGCCTATCGCAGGCAGCTACCGCAGCATTGATTTTGCCCTCAGCAATATGTCAAACTCCCATATTCAGAAAGTTGCCGTACTGACCCAGTACAATGCCAGAAGTTTAAATGAGCATTTAAGTTCTTCCAAATGGTGGGATTTCGGCAGAAAACAGGGAGGACTTTTCATATTTACTCCTACCATCACACCGGACAACAGCTTCTGGTACCAGGGGACCGCAGACGCTATTTACCAGAACCTGCAGTTTTTGAAGAGCAGCCATGAGCCTTATGTGGTGATCGCATCCGGCGACTGTGTGTACAAGCTGGATTATAATAAAGTTCTGGAGTATCATATTGCAAAACGTGCGGATATTACTGTGGTATGTACAGATGTATGCGGCGAGGATGCCACCAGATTCGGCTGTATCAAAATGAATGAGGACAGCAGAATTGAAGAGTTTGATGAAAAACCCATGGTAACTCAGTCAACCACCATTTCAACCGGTATTTATGTGATCAGAAGAAGACAGCTCATAGAACTGATCGAAAAGTGCGGACGTGAGGACAGACATGACTTTGTAAGGGATATCCTGATTCGCTATAAGAATCTCAAGAGAATCTACGGATATAAAATCGATACATACTGGAGCAATATTTCCACGGTTGAGTCCTATTATAAGACCAACATGGATTTCCTGAAACCGGAGATCAGAAATTATTTCTTCCGTGAATACCCCGGTATTCAGACCAAGATTGATGATCTGCCCCCTGCAAAATACAATCCTGGCTCCTGTGTGAAGAACAGTCTGATATCCAGCGGCTGTATCATTAACGGACAGGTTGAGAACTCTGTTCTCTTCAAAAAAGTGTTTGTGGGAAATAATTGTGTGATCAAGAATTCGATTATCCTTAATGATGTATATCTGGGCGATAATACACATATTGAAAACTGTATCGTAGAAAGCCGGGATACCATCCGCGCTAACTCTTATTATTCGGGAGATGATGGTATCAAGGTAGTAATTGAAAAGAACGAACGTTATGTTCTTTAATGCAGAGGGCACTGCATCAATACAAATGCCTAAAAAGACAGAAAGCACGACTGAATAGGCGGCTATGAAAGGGGAAGGTTGGTTATGAATATCACAGATGTGCGTGTAAGACGCGTCACCAAAGAAGGAAAAATGAAGGCAGTTGTTTCTATCACTATTGACGAAGAGTTTGTAGTGCATGACATCAAAGTCATCGAAGGAGAGAAAGGATTGTTCATTGCTATGCCGAGCCGCAAAGCAACCGATGGAGAATACAGGGATATTGCTCACCCGATCAATTCCGGGACAAGAGAAAGAATCCAGAATATCATCCTGGAGAAATATGAGCAGGTACTTGCAGAAGAACCAGCGGAAGAAGCTGCGGAAGAATAAGAAAAAGTGACCAGCAAAAAAGAGGACCGGAAAAAACGGTCCTCTTTTTTGCTGGAATTCAGCTGTTCTGTCTCCAGCCGACAGGATATTTGTTCTTTAAAGTCTGTCCCACCAGTTTTCCCCAGCCCAGGGGACAGCCGTCGGTACATACAAGCTGCCAGCCTTTGGGACGGGCGCACTCTCCGGGGTCTACTGTCACTGTTTCACCTTTTAAATACCGCGCTGTCCTTTCATCAGAGGAGGACAGGTTTAGAACAGATGCGTACTCTTCCTTAGAAAGAGCAAGGGCCAGAGGCTGACTGGGCTCAAAGCGGTTTTTCTTTAATTCACCAAGAAACAGCCCGTTGCGCAGGAAATGGATTCCCTGAAAGGCACGGGTATCAGTATCCGGCAGATAATAAACATTCTGGTTTCTTACTTCTACGCGGTCAGGGACCAGAGATATGGATATATCCCGGAAAAATTCATCCAGAAGTTTTTGCTGGATTTTGTCAGGTTTTTTTACAGTGCGGCAGTGAAACGCAGAGGGCTGCAGATCACCGGATTTTTCCAGATAAGCAAGAAAATGCCCTTCCCCGTCCATGCGGTGGGGAAAGATGCGGACACATTTCTGAAGTTCCGGATTGTTGTCTCCCCAGTGAGGCACTCCCTGAGAAAATCCTTCATACGGGGCAATGGGCAGCAGGCGCATCTGGGGAAACTGGGTCAGCAGCCAGCTGATCGTGCTCTCATTTTCTTCCGGAGAAAAAGTACAGGTAGAGTAAAGAAGTTTCCCTCCCGGCTTCAGCATGGATACCGCACAGACCAGGATTTCCCGCTGAAGCTGTGCAAAGTAGCCAGGACGCGAAAGATCCCATGCTTTTGCCACATCCACGTCTTTTCGGAACATCCCTTCTCCGGAACAGGGGGCATCCACCAGGATTTTATCAAAAAACTCCGAAAAATACCGGGAAAGCCGCTGCGGTGTCTCATTTGTCACAAGCGTGTTGGAGATTCCGCAGAGTTCCAGATTGCGCAGAAGTGCCCGGGCTCTGGAGGCGCTGATGTCATTGGCGACCAGCAGACCCTGTCCTTTCAGCCTTGCTCCAAGTTCTGTGGCTTTCCCGCCCGGGGCAGCGCACAGATCAAGTACAAAATCTCCGGGATTTACAGGAAAACGGTTTGCCGGTGTCATGGCACTTGGTTCCTGCAGATAGTAGAGTCCGGCAGCATAGTGAGGATGCCGGGAAGGACGGTCCTGCTCCTGATAGTAAAAACCATTATCAATCCAGGGGATTGGAGTCAGGTGAAAGGGGGAGATTTTCAGAAAATCTTCCACAGAAATTTTTTTGGTGTTAACTCTCAGCCCGAAATGCCTGGGATTTCGGTAGCTTTCTAAGAATGCAGGATATTCCTCATGAAGCATGTCTTCCATGCGGGAGAGAAATTCCTGAGGTAACTGTTGGATCATGGCAATTCCTTTCTACTTAATTTTTAGTCTTTGTTCCGCGGAATCACTTTGTTGTTTCTGGGAAGCCCGTCAGAAAAAATTTCCCGCAGCAGGAAAGAAACTGTGGTATTTGGAGCATGCTGCCAGAAATCGTCCAGCCATTGCTTTGTTTCATAGAGCATGCCCGGGATATCTTTGCCGTTGGCAGTGCATTTTTCGTAAAGCTCATCGATCTCATCCGCGAATTTGTGGGCATGCATATCCCAGATAAACTGATTCAGGTGTTTCAGCTCCAGATAATCTGTAAGAAGGGAAAGACGCCGGAAGTCATCAAAAGTCATGGGCGCCTTATCCAGTATCCTGGAACGGTCAAAGTCGTTGCACAGGCTGAAAAAAGTAATTTCATCCAGCATCAGCTGTTTTTGAAATGAAGTAAGTGGTTTTTTCATAATATTCATCTCCTACGGCAGTATAATAATACAGTATTACGGATAAAAACTGGCAGTGCCTGTCTTTATCCATCCATGACAGCAGAAGCAGCCCCGGGGCATCATCTGTTATTCATGATAATTGTATTATATAGCCGGAAAAAGAGGAAATCCATAGTTAAAGCAACAATCTAATTTATATTTACGAGAGATAGGGAAAAACAAGTGTAAGAGAAAAGAAGATGTCTCTGCAGAAACGAGGTACAGTAAGGGAAAGCTGTAAGAAAAGGAAAAAGCCAGAAACACTTACGTTTCTGGCTTTTCGTCGTAGTCGAAGCGACGTGATTCGAACACGCGACCTCTGCGTCCCGAACGCAGCGCTCTACCAAACTGAGCCACGCTTCGCTGTGCGTCAACAAAAGATATTATATATAAAAAGTAAAATCTTGTCAA
>CALWHD010000127.1 GCA_944380235.1 uncultured Blautia sp. | reverse complement strand
GCGGAGCGTTTTTCTGCCGGAACCAATATTCTGTACGCGCTTGGATGTATGGCAGGGATCGCCCTTTCCGGTATTGTGATCGTCTGTTTCTATAATGGCAGGAGAGCGGAGCGCGGAAGATGGTTTTTCAAGTGGTTTTTCTACTGGTTTTATCCGGTTCATCTGCTGATCCTGGGAATTTTAAGGATATTGACAAGGATATAATCCTGGGAATTACTGAACAGATCAATTTAATTGAAATTACATAAAAAGCTGAGGTTTTAGAAATAAACCTCGGCTTTTTTTACGAACTAATAGAAAAAGAGACTGTTTTCATCAAGGAAAAGTAACTTTTGTCTGTGCTAAACTGATTATAAACTAGGAAAGTGGCGAATGAACATGTACGGTAAAATATTAGAAAAAAAACTGGTTATGAAACAAAATATGACAGAAATGTGTCATGCATCTACTGTACTGGAAAAACCTGATGGAGAAATCCTTACGGCATGGTTTGGAGGAAGTCGGGAAGGTGCTTCGGATACTGGAATTTACCTGAGCCGACGAAAAAAAGGCGGGGAATTTTGTATCCCCGAAAAAATGGCCGGGAGCACGGAAGCTCATTGGAATCCTGTCTTGTTCAGTCCGGATGAAAAAAATATATATTTATATTACAAAGTAGGAATGAAAATTGCGTGTTGGAGAACGTATATCCGTATTTCAGAAGATGGCGGATTAACGTTTGGACAGGAAAAAGAACTTGTGAAAGGCGATGAAGGCGGCCGTGGACCAGTAAAAAATAAACCTATCAAGCTTGAAAACGGTATTATTCTGGCACCGGGATCATTGGAAAAAGAAGAATGGGCGGCTTTTGTAGATTATTCAGAAGATGGCGCAGGTATTTTTCAAAAAAGCAATATGATCAGGATTCCCGGACTGAAAGAAAAGACAAAAGGAAGTTTCGGAAAATCAGACGGGATAGAATTTGACAGCGAAATTCCGGTCAGTCCTCAGTCATTTCAGAACAGGGGAGTTATCCAGCCAACACTTTGGGCAGAAGACGAGAAAAATGTTCATATGCTGCTCCGTAGCAGTGAGGGGAGAATTTATCGAAGCGATTCAACAGATGGCGGAAAACACTGGACAGATGCAGTTCCCACAGAGCTTTTAAATAATAACAGCGGTATTGATGCCGCACGTTTGCCAGATGGAAGAATTGTTCTGGCACATAATCCGGTAGGAGAAAGTTGGGGCGACCGTACGCCTCTTTCGATTTCTGTATCAGAAGACGGCGGGAACAGTTTTAAAAGGATACTTAATGTAGAGGAAGGGCCGGGAGAATATTCTTATCCGGCAGTTGTTGCCGGTCGGGAATCAATCCTGCTCACCTATACTTATGATCGGAAAAACATAATGTTTTGCCGGATCAGACTGTGATAAGGAGGAAGAGAAGCATGAGTGCAGCAAAAAAAATTCTGGTGACTGCTACCAACTACAGTAAAATCTGTCAAAGAGGAAAAGCCATGCTGGAAGAGAAAGGGTTTGAAATTCTGGAAAATCCACATGGAAGACCGATGACTTTTGAAGAATTAAGAGAAGTATCAGGAGAAATATACGGAGTTGTGGCCGGAGTAGATACATGGAATGAGGATATTTTTGCGTTGTCACCAAATTTAAAGGTGATTGCCCGCTTTGGCGTAGGAGTGGATAATATAGACGTGCAGAAAGCGAAAGATCGGGGAATTACAGTGACTAATTGTGCCGGCGCAAACAGTAATTCAGTTTCAGAGCATGCAATGGCTCTGATTTTAAGTTCTGTGCGCATGATTCCAAGACTGATGAACAGTACCAGAGAAGGCTGCTGGGAAAGAGCGGTTTATCATGAATTTACAGAATTGACAATCGGACTTCTGGGATTTGGGGCAATCGCGAGGAATCTTGCAGAAAAACTTAAACCTTTTGGTTCCAGGATGATCGCATATGATCTCTATCCGAATACAACAGAGGCAGATAGGTTGGGAGTAAGCATGGTATCAGAAGAAGATCTTTTCAGACAAAGCGATGTGATTTCTGTTCATATTCCAAGTCTGCCGTCTACTTATCATAAGATAAACAAAATAACGATTGCCTCTATGAAAAATGGTGTATATATCATCAATACAGCAAGAGGTCCTATTGTTGACGAGAATGCTCTTTATGAAGGTCTTAAATCCGGAAAAATAGCCGGTGCTGCTATTGATGTATATGAGCAGGAACCTGTTGATCCGAAAAACCCATTATTTACTTTGCCAAATTTTATTGGAACGCCCCACACAGCGGCAGAATCTTACGAGAATTACGACCGGTGCGGATGTATTACAGCTCAGGCCATTATTGATGTTGCGGAAGGTAAAGAACCACAAAATATATTAACAAAGTAGGAGGAGATTAAAATGAAACACACATTTCCAAACGGTGTTTATCCGGTAATGCTTACCCCGTTTACCGAGGATAACAAAGTTGACTATAAGTCTCTGGGAAGACTTGTAGACTGGTACATTGAAAAGGGCGTGGCAGGATTATTTGCCGACTGTCAGTCCAGTGAAATGTTTTTTCTGTCACTGGAGGAACGTGTAGAAATCGGGCGTTTTGTAAAACAACATGCAGCCGGTCGTGTTCCAGTTGTAACTTCCGGTCATATTTCGGATACACTGGAAGATCAGGCCAGAGAACTGACGGCTATTGCAGAAACCGGTGCGGATGCAGTGATTCTTTTGACAAATCGTCTTGCCAAAGAAAACGAAAGTGATGAAATTTGGTTGAACAACCTGAAAAAACTTCTTGATATGCTTCCTAAAGATGTTCCGCTGGGATTTTATGAATGTCCCTATCCCTATAAAAGGATTATTTCTCCGGAACTCCTGAAATGGTGTGCAGATACAGGGCGATTCTATTTTATCAAAGATACCAGCTGTGATATAGAGAATATGAAAGCGAAACTTGAAGTTATCAGAGGAACAAACTTAAAACTTTTTAACGCGAACTCCTCAACTCTATATGAAACTCTGGAATTGGGAGCCAGTGGATACAGTGGAGTAATGGCGAATTTTCATCCAGAACTTTATGTAAAACTGTGTGAGTCCTTCAGGGATGACAGCGGATGTGCCAGGAGAATTGCCGACTTTCTGACCATGACTTCTTTTATTGAACGTCAGGTTTATCCTGTCAATGCAAAGTATTATCAAAAAACCATAGGAAATTTTGAATCTGTTATGACCAGAACCCGAAATCCTGAAGAACTGACTGCCACCGGTATACTGGAGATTCAGCAGTTGGTGCGGCTGACAGATGATTTTGAGTCATCTCTGAAATAATGTAGCAGATATGCAGACAGCAGAAGGGAGAAGTGCCTATGGATAGATTTTTTAATCCGGATAGTCCCCTGTATCGTTTCCTGAGCAGATTGGGAGATCTGATCCTGCTCAATATACTGTTCATCCTGACAAGCATTCCGGTTATTACCATTGGAGCTTCTTTGTCAGCACTTCTGTCAGTTACGATCAAAGGCGTACGCAGAGAAGATTCATATATTGCGCGCAGTTATTTTTCCGCACTGAAGGAAAATTTTTGCAAGGCAACTATACTCTGGCTTCTTCTGGCGGCAGTATGGCTGATATTGGGAATTGATGTTTTTATCCTTGCAAAAGGGATTGGTTTTTTTGTCTTTTTTGGAGGAGTGTGCGGGGTAATCTGGCTGCTGATAACAGTGTATGCTCTTGCCCTTCAGGCTCGGTTCGAAAATTCTATACGTAATACAATCTTTAATTCTCTTGTGGCCGGGATGAGGTTTCTGCCGCAGACAATCGGAATATTGGGTATACTTATGTTTTGCCCTGTTCTAATGATATTTCTGGCTGTGTTTTCGCCTACACTGCTAGGGTGGTTCTGTTCATTGTTCCTGTTTATCGGTTTTTCCGGAATTGCCTGGTGCTCGTCTTTTCTATATAGAAAAGTCTTTGACCAGATGCAGGAGATTGAGCAAAATTCACATAATTAAAGGGTAAAAAGTATAATTTTAGAAAAAAGTGACTAAAAGTAATGTGGAAAAGTTACTTTTCCACATGCTAGAATGAAATTATCAGGAAACAGAAAATGTATGAAAAGCAAAGGAGGAAAAGAGGTATGAAGAAAAAGCTGATCAGTCTGTTGATGACAGTAGCTATGGCGGGTTCCGTTCTAATGGGCAGCAGCATAGTATCTGCGGCAGAGAACGCGGAAACAGAGACGGAAGCTGCTGCAGAAGAAACAGAAGAATCCGCAGATGAGAGTACAGGAGGCGGTACAAGTGACGGCCTCGAGGATGTCTCCGAACCGGTTACACTGTCTCTGATGGTTACTACAAGGCCGAGTACGGATGCAAAAGATTTTTATCTGGACTGGCTTCCGGAACTGGTTCATGAGAGATTTCCGAACATTACCATCGAAGTGGAGCAGTTACCCACAGATCAGTATAAACAGACAGTACGTTTAAGATTTGCCAGTGGTGAAGGTCCGGATCTTTTCACATGGTGGGCAAAGAAACAGGCAGAGGATCTTGTACAGGCAGAATACGTAAGAGATTTGTCAGATTTCAATCTTCTGGATAAATTTGACGCGTCTATTACCAGTGCGTATACCTTTGATGATAAAGTTTACGGACTTCCATTGGGTACAAGTTTCCTGACAACATGGTACAACAAAGATATGTTCGCTGAGGTTGGCTATGACACATATCCTACAAACTGGGATGAATTTATTGATGTTTGCCAGAAATTAAAAGATGCCGGATATACTCCGATCACTTGCGGGGATAATTCAAGTTTTGTAATCCAGTTTGCTATGTATCAGATCGGTGCCTCTGAAATTTATGCAGAAAATCCGGATTTTGACAATCAGCTTTACACAGGTGAGACGAAATTTACGGATGAGTGCTGGGTAGATACAGTAAGTAAACTCCAGTATCTGTACGACAACGGATATGTTGTAGAAGATTCACTGGGACTTTCACAGGATCAGAGCCGTCAGCTGTTTATTGATGGCGAAGCGGCCATGATTTTTGATGGAAGTTTTGGTTATACACAGCTTATGAATGAAGGCGCTGCAGATTTCGAAAGAGGTATGTTCTGTGTTCCATCAAATGCAGAGGGCGAAGATTTTGTATATAACTGGACTTCCGCAAATGCTCTGTTTACCAGTAATCTTTCTGATGAACTTCATCAGCAGGCATGTGATCTGGTAATGCAGTACTGGTTTGATGAGTCTTCTCCGCTTTTCGAAGCATGGGTAGAAAATACTACTGATATTATCGCGTTTGAAGGTGTATCTGACAGCCGGGAGATGATCAATGAATATCTGGATCGCTATAAAGATTTCCAGAATATCGATAATCTGAATAACGCTTGGCCGGAGGGCGTATCTGATGAAATGTGCTCCAGATTCCAGGAAGTAATTACTGGTGATGCCACAGCTGAAGATGTATGCGAGGCAATGCAGGCCAAGTTTGAGGAACTGGCAGGATAAGCAGCAGTAACAGCTGAATAGATTGTAACAGGTTAAGGCATTTGTAAACTTCCATTTACAGATGCCTTCCTTGTTAAATGCAGTTAAGACAAATTGAAAGGAGAGGCATATGATTGATAAAAGAATTAGGAATGTCTTGCTGATATTTATTATTCCTGCTCTGGTCTTCTATGTGGTTTTCTGGATTTCTCCGGTTCTAATGTCTTTTTATTACGGACTTACTAATTGGAGAGGTCTGGGTACCTACGATTTTATCGGATTGACGAACTATGAAAATCTCATCAAGCAGGGAACCTTATTTGCTTCAATGGGAAATACCATTAAATATACATTGTTCGTTGTAATCTGGGGAAATGTTCAGGCTCTTGCGCTCGCTATGATTTTAAATATGAAACTTCGATCCAGGGGAATATTCAGGACAGTCTTCTACATACCGGCATTGTTCAGTACTATTGTTGTAGCTTTCCTGTGGAGTTATGTATATGCTCCTCATTATGGAATGATCTCAGAGATTTTTGAACTGCTGGGACTTTCCGGGGCACCCAATCTCCTTGGTGACAGATCAACTTCGCTTTTTGCAGCAGCTTTTGTTGAGACCTGGAAAACATCCGGAACAATGACAATTATTTATCTGGCCGGACTTCAGAATATTTCTGATGAGGTAATAGAGTCGGCCAAAATTGACGGATGTACCGGATGGCAGGCAATTCGTTATGTAAAAATTCCGATGCTTTCCAACACAATTACTGTTAATGTAATGCTGGGACTGATAGGCGGATTCAAATCATTTGACTATATCTTTGCATTAACCAGTGGTGGCCCCGGGGACTCCTCATCTACACTGATGTATACAATTTATAAAATGGCTTTCGTGGAAATGCAGTATGGTAAAGCAGAAGCTCTTGCGGCGATGGCGTTTGTATTTATTTTAGTTGTATCTATCGCTGTACTGACAATTATGAAAAGAAAGGAGCTGGAAGCCTGATGAGAAAAAGTACAAGAAATGAAATATTAGTGACCATAGGACTCACTGTTTTTTTCCTGGTTTTTCTTTCACCAATATTTATCGCGCTGTTTGGTTCCTTCAGAGAATTAGATGATACGTCTAACTATCTTCAGTTGTTTCATCCACTACATCTGGAAAGCTATATTACAGCTTTTGAAAGAATGAATTATTTCAGATCGCTTGGAAACAGTCTTACCATTACAATTACCAGTGTGGTGGTACTTCTCACCTGTTGCTCTATGGCAGGTTATGCTATTGCAAGACTGAAAGGAAAACTTGGAAGCTTTTTCCAGATATTCTTTCTGGCAGGAATGATTGTATCGGCTCAGATGTCTATTATTCCGATGTATAAAGTCGTAAACGGACTGGGAATCGGCAATACTATTATTGCACCGATCTGCTTATATGTGACCTCCGCATTGCCGTTCTCAATCTTTCTGTATACGAATTTTATTAAGTCCGGAGTTCCTTACAGCCTTGAAGAAGCTGCGAGAATTGACGGCGCAAGTATTCCGTTTACTTTTGTAAAGATTGTAATTCCGTTGACAAAGCCAGCGCTTGTATCCCTCATAATTACACAGGGAGTACCAATCTGGAATGATTTCTTTTTTGGAATGTTGTTTTTATCTTCACCTACGAAGAAAACGCTCCCGCTGATGATGCTTAATTTCATTGGTGACATGGAAAATGCAACTCAGTGGAATATGTTGTTTGCAGCCTGTTTCCTGAGCGCTCTTCCGATATTGATTATTTATGCATTCCTTCAGAGATATTTTGTCGGCGGACTGACAGTTGGCGCTGTAAAAGGATAAGTTTAGAATTTTGGTAGATATATCAGATAAAATCGGTATAATGGATATGAAATGTGCAAATAGAAAGAATTGGGAGGCGACTATGAAAGTTTTAAGAAGTATTCGCTTTAAATATTTTTTATGTCTGCTGGCTATATCCGTTTTACCGGTTTTATTTTTGTTTTTTTATATTTCGCAAAACAACCGGAAATTTTACAACAGTCAGGTCGAAACAGCCAGTGCCAGCGAGGTACTGAGGATTACTACACGAATCAATGAAAACTATCAGGACATAAGGAACTTGATCAGTTCGTTGATTTTCAGCACATATGACGACATAAATTGTATTACAAGCATTTGTGAACAGGAGGCGGAAGGAAAAAGCATTACAGAAAGTCAAAGACTTCAAAATTATCGGATGTTCAAGTATGTTTGTGGAAATCTTCTGGAAAATGCCAGTAATGCAGATGGTGTATATCTTTTTTGTGAAAACGGCCATGTGTATTCTTATATGAAGAACCTTTACTACGGAATTGAAAGACATTATCAGGAAGATAGCTGGTATCAGGAACTAAAAGAAAACAGTACTGTTGAACTTGCCGGTATGGCGCCTTTGGATCGTAATGTATACGGACAGGGTGATTCCTGCTTTCTGGCAGCAAGAAAGTTTCAAAATATCAGGGGAGACGCGACGGCAATACTTGCGGTTGTGTGCAGTGATGCTTTTTTTGAAGATATCAGCCGTGGCGAAAATCTGCCCTGGGGAAGCAGTCTGATCATTGATGGCAAGGGAACGCTGGTCTACGGAGAAGAGGCCGATATATTTACCGAAGAGCAGCTGGCCAGAACTTATGATACTGAGGAAGGGATTATCCATGTGGATGATGATATGACGCGTGCCTTCGTGTATGGTACGTTGGATATTAATGACTGGAAAGTTGTTTCGGCGGTATCTTTTATGTCATTTTATGAAAATTACATGCAAAACAGCCAGATTCTATATGTACTGATTTTTGTAGATCTGGTTTTTGTGATGGTGATCGTTTTCTGGATGGAGAGGCACAGTATCCGACCTATAGTGAGATTGTCTAAGGTGATGGAAACCACTGCAGAAAGCGGGCTTGTTTTTCATAATGAATATAAAGGACGGCGGGATGAAATCGGCACGCTGTATTCATATTACGATAAACTGATCTCACAGATCAACCGGCTTATCAGAGAAAAATATCAGAATGAAATTAAAATTCTGAAGTCCAGACTTCGAAATCTTACATCACAGATTAATGCACATTTTATCTTTAATACACTGGAGAATATTTCCTGCCTGGCACAGATAGAGGGAAATAAACAGATTGTAACTATGTCTAAATCGTTGGGAGATATGCTCCGGTACAGTATGGATTTTGAAGGTGACCTGATCCGCCTGGAGAAAGAAATAAGTCATATACAGCAATACCTGAATATCCAGGAAGTAAGATTCGGGAATGAAATTTCCCTGGTACTGGATCTGGAAAAGGATACATGCAGGCGCAAAGTTATGAAATTCATGCTTCAGCCTATTGTAGAGAACGCCATTGAGCATGGAATGGCAGGGAAAGACTTTCCGTGGATCATTACGATACGAACCCGCCTGCAGAATGGGGATCTGTATATTGACGTAGAAGATAATGGGATTGGAATGGATAAACAAACACTGGAAAGAGTTCGAAGGCGCATATATGAGCCACAGGATGTAGAGGAGGAGCTTCGTTGTTTTAATATCGGTCTGGTGAATATTCATGAGCGTATTCAACTTATTTTTTCGGACTCATATGGTCTTGAAATAGAAAGCAGACCGAACGAAGGAACTAGGGTAACGTTACACATACCGTGGATTTAAGAGGACAGCAGAAAATGTATACTTATATAATAATTGATGATGAAAGGCTGATCAGACTGGGCCTGATCAGTAAAGTGAAGGAGATCAATACCGAAGAATTTCAGTGTATCGGAGAAGCTTCCAATGGTTTGGAAGGACTTCAGCTTATCAGTGAAGCAGAACCTGATATTGTGATTACGGACATGAAAATGGCAAAAATGGATGGTGTGGAATTCCTTCAACGACTGCATGAGGCCCATCCGGGGATTCCGGTTATTGTTCTTAGTGGATATAAAGCATTCGACTATATGAACCAGGCGATTGAACACGGTGTGGTAGGCTATGTATTGAAGCCTTTTTCTTCGGAAGAACTGGAGAAGCAGCTTCTTAAAGCAGTGGCGCGGTTGGAACAGCAGAAGAATATTCTTAAAATGCAGGAAAGAATGGTCAGTCTGGAAAAACGTACAGAAGGAATGGAGTTTTTGAAACTGATTATCGAACCCTGGAATATCGAGAATGAGGAGAATGGGCAATATGCAATGGATCACTGGCATATCCTTATAAGCTTTTACAGCAATATCCCCGACAGTATACAGTTTCTCCGAGAAGGTATTATGCGATGCTACGGGAAAGAAGGATATGTACTTCTCGGGAATCCGGGAATAAATGGACAATACTTTTTATTGTTCGATGCAGAAAAAGAAACAGAGATTATTTTGATTGAAGAGAAACTTACAGATTGCTTTGCATTTTTGAAAAGAAGAAAAACAGAGGGAAAATTGTTTGCGTCTGTTTCAGAATATTTCAGAGGACTGCCGTCTTTAAATCGTGCATATCAGAAAAATGAACAGATTTTAAAAGACGTATATCTGACGGATCAATTCAGGGTTTTTTACGAAAAGAATTATGAAAGAAGAAGAAAAAAAATATTTACGGAAGACGAAATCGTAAATATTCTCAGAACAATAAAATATGAACAGGATGGTGTAAAAAAGGGTACAAGTGTTTTTTTTAACCGCTTTTCGCTGGACAAAGATTCCCTTCTGGATATTGGAAGCGCCTGCAAAAAGCTTTTGTCCAGAGTAGACGAATGGGCGGTGGAAAATCAGGTGGATACAGATGATATCATGGCTGTTTTTTATCAGAGGTATCATTTTTTAGACAATCTGGAGAAAATCGAAAAGGAAATATCCGGATATGTAAATCTGATTTCTTTGTCTATACGCAGGAAAAGTTATGGAAGTGAATATTTATATGAGCGTATGTATCAATATATTCAGGAAAATTATTACAAAAAGATCACGTTACAGACACTGGCAGATCTGTTTTATGTATCGGCAGCACAATGCAGCAGCATCTTAAAAGAACATTTGAACAAAGGACTGAATGAATATCTCCTGGAAATCCGGATTGAGAAAGCCAAAGAACTTCTTGATAATACCAGTATGAGCGCGGAAAAGATTTCAAAGGAGATAGGATATCCAAATCCAAAATATTTTTTCAGAATGTTTAAACAGGTAACTACATTTACACCTATTGAATATCGTAACAGGAGAAAATGACAATGTTTTATGAAGAAAAGAATGAAAAAGAATTAAGGGAAGCACTCTTCAAAAATCCGGGAAGCAGCTACAGAGGCGCGCCATTCTGGGCATGGAATACCAGATTGGATAAGAATGAGCTAATTAAGCAGATCCACCAGTTTAAAGAAATGGGATTTGGAGGATTTCATATTCACTGTCGGGTTGGTCTGGATACAGAGTATCTGGGTGAAGAGTTTTTTGAATGTGTAAAGGCGTGCGAGGAAGAAGCAAAAAAAGAAGGATTGTACTGTTTTCTGTATGATGAAGACCGTTGGCCGTCGGGAAGCGCTGGAGGAATTGTCACACGGGAAACGAATAACCGTACCCGTTTTCTGGTCTTTTCTCCTGTCGGATATGTGGAAGATGATGAAGAAGCATATATGGCTGCGGCAAAAGCGGTAAGAAGTAAAAATCGAAAACATCTTGCATATTACAGGATACATCTGGACGAAGAAGGGTATCTTGAAAAGTACGATTTTTTGACGCAGAAGCCCCAAAATACAGATGATTTATGGGAGGCCTTTTTAGAGGTATCAGGAGATACGCCCTGGTTTAATAATCAGGCATATGTAAATACACTTGACAAAAAGGCAATACGCAGATTCCTGGATGTAACTCACGAACGCTATTATGAGGAAATTGGAAGTGACTTTGGAAGCAACATAAAAAGTATTTTTACAGACGAACCACAGACTACTCATAAAGGAATGCTGACCACTCCATTTGACCGTGTTCAGGTTCTTACTGCCTATACAGATGATTTTGATGAGACTTTCCGAAAAAAATACGGTTATTCCCTGATTGAACATCTTCCGGAAATTTTTTATGAACAAAAAACCCGGGATTATCAAGTCCGATATCATTATCATACCCATGTCATGGAACGTTTCTCAGAGGCTTTCGGAGATCAGATAGGAGAATGGTGTGATGCTCATCAAATTTCTCTGACCGGCCATATGCTCAATGAGTGGACGCTTTATTCTCAGACACTCGCCATTGGAGAGTGTATGCGTCCAATGAAAAAATTTGGTATTCCTGGTGTGGACATGCTTTGTGACCGAAGAGAGTTTTCTACATTAAAACAGGCAGCAAGTGTCGCCCGGCAGGAAAATCGAGAAGGTGTTATGTGTGAAATATATGGTGTGACCGGCTGGGCATTTGATTTTAGGAATCATAAACTGGCCGGGGACTGGCAGGCGGCAATGGGCGTAACTTTCCGGGTACCGCATTTGACCTGGGTTTCCATGGAGGGAGAGGCAAAGCGAGATTATCCTGCCTGTATCGGGCGTCATTCTCCATGGTATCGTCGCTATGGACTGATCGAAGATCATTTTGCACGATTAAATACTGCGCTTACAAGAGGCACACCCCTTGTAAGAGTGGGCATTATTCACCCGATAGAGTCATACTGGATGTATTGGGGAAATAAAGCGCAGACAGCATTAAAACGGCAGGTTCTGGAGGAAGGATTTGAACAGTTGATTGAATGGATGCTGTTTGGGCTGATAGACTTTGATTTTATTTCCGAATCACTTCTAAGCGAAGAAGAGGGAATAATAGAGAAAAATAATTTTTCTGTAGGAGCAATGTCATATCAGACAATCCTGGTTCCGGAATGCAGTACTTTAAGAACTACCACACTAAACCGGTTGGAAAAATTTGCTGAAAAAGGCGGGCGAATTATCTTCCTGGGAGAACCACCTGCATTTGAAGAAGCGAGAATAAGCGGCAGAGCACAAAAATTGGCGGAAAGAACGGAAATGATTCCATTTAACAGAGCAAAAATTTTAGAGACTTTGGCAAATGAACGTGATGTAGACATTGATGTGTTTTCGGTGGATGGATCTGATCCGACAAGAATGAAACATAAAGAAGAAGGAAACAGGGCATCAAATCTGATTTATCAAATGCGTACAGATGGAGAGAACCGGTGGCTTTTTGTCAGTCATGTCAATAAACCGTTCAACGAAAATATTGCCTGGACAGAACAGTGGAAAATAAAGATCCGGGGAATTTGGAAACCAGTGGAATATAATACTTTGACAGGAGAAATACGGGAGAGGTATGCTTTTTACCAGGGAAATAATACTATTATAGAGCAGTTTTCATCACAGCATGACAGTTTACTGTTAAAATTAATTCCGGGTAAATGTAAGGAAATTGCAACCAGAGAATATTTAAGTCTTCCGCAGAATACCAGGCTTTTACCAGAACCGGATTCTTATCTTTTGCTGGAAGATAACTGTTTTATGCTGGATCAGGCTGAGTATGCGTTTGACAACGGACAGTGGAGCGCGAAAGAAGAAATTTTGAGAATTGATAATCTGTTCCGGAAAGTTTTGGGTTATCCGCTTCGGATGGAAGCTCTGGCGCAACCGTGGGTAGATAAAGATGAGGAAAAGCCCCGGCATACTTTGAAACTTCGATTCTCTATAAGATCAGAACTGGCTTTACAGGAAGTATTTCTTGCCATGGAACATCCGGAACATGCGGCGATTCTTTGGAATGGTAAAGAAATCCAATATCAGGACGAAGGATTTTATGTGGATGAAAGTATAAAAAAATGCAGATTACCTGAACTGAAAGAAGGAATTAATGAGCTGATCGTAACAATTCCTTTCGGGCGAAAAACAAATGTCGAATGGATGTATCTCCTGGGCGCTTTTGGCTGCAGAGCAGAAGGAAGAGAAGGAATAATAACAGCATTGCCGGAACGGATTGTTTACGGAAACATTGTTGAGCAAAATCTTGCTTTTTATGGCGGTAACCTTGAATATACTACACATGTGGAAACGGCAGAAAACGGAAATCTGTTTCTGGAAATTTCACATTATCATGGTGCGCTGATGGATATATGGCTGAACGGGGAAAGTAAAGGTGCACTTTTCATGGCTCCTTATCGGAAAAATTTGGGATATGTAAAAAAAGGAAGACATGAAATCCGTATACGACTGTATGGAAATAGAATTAATTCCTTTGGAGCTGTGCACAATGCCAATATATCAGAACCCTGGTATGGTCCCAATCTCTGGAGGACAGAGGGCAATAAGTGGAGTTACGAGTACCAGCTTTTTGAAACGGGAATTCTGGTATCTCCCGTATGGTGGATAGAAAAGGAGCCAAGTCTATGAATGATTCTTTAAAAAAAATATTGTCAGATCCGTCTGGCGAATATCGGAGTGCTCCATTTTGGGGATGGAATGACAGAATACAACATGAAGAACTAGATTTTCAGGCTGAAGAGATGAAAGCGGCAGGAATGGGGGGCTTTTTCATCCATTCCCGCGAAGGACTTGAAACTCCTTATCTTTCAGAAGAATGGATGGAAAATGTGGAATATTCTATTGATAAAGCTGAGAAGGAAGGACTTGAAGTTTGGATTTACGATGAAGATAAATGGCCGTCGGGTTCTGCCGGAGGAATGGTAAGCTGTGAAAATCCCAGGGAATATTCTGCAAAAGGGCTCACGTTGGAAGTGATCTCGCCGGAGGAAGCAGAAAAACAGAAAGATAAACTCTGCGAAGGAAAGGAATATGCAGATGGAAAAATACTGGGGGTTTATACTGCGCAGATTATAAAAAATGAGATTCTGAAATTGAATTCAGGAATTGTGCAGATGCCGGAGTCAGAAGAATCCAGAGTACTGATCCTGCGCAGAGAAATATCAGATATCAGTGAATGGTATAATGGTTTTGCTCCTACTGATAATTTGAATCCGGAGGCTGTTAGAACTTTTATTGGTCTGACACATGAGCGATATAGGAAAAGACTCGGACATCAGTTTGGTAAAACGGTGAAAGGTTTTTTTACGGATGAACCTAACGTATGCGATTTTTATTCGATTTTTACAAAAGGACGTCCGTGGGTTACATTCAGTGACGGACTGCCGGCATATTTTGAGCGGAAAAGAGGGTATTGTCCGGTTCCATTGTTTCCCTATTTGTTTTATGATGGAAAAGGCTGTGAAAAACTCAGGCATGATTACTGGAGGACAGTAGCAGAACTGTTTTCCGAAGCATATATGAAACCTCTCTATGAATGGTGTGAGCAACAGGGAATAGAACTTACCGGCCATATGCTCTATGAGAATGACCTGGGATATCAGACGAGAGTATGTGGAGCGGCTATGCCGCAGTATAAATATCTTCATCGTCCGGGAATTGATATTCTGGGAGAACAGACCAAAGAATATCTCACGGTAAAACAGTGTACCAGTGTGGCACATCAGTACGGTAGAAAACATACGATAAGTGAAACTTATGGATGTACAGGTTGGGGATTCAGCTTTGAAGGACAAAAATGGCTGGGAGACTGGCAGTTTGTGATGGGGATTGACCGGCGTTGTCAGCATCTTGCTGAATATTCTATTGCCGGGTGTAGAAAAAGGGATTATCCGCCGGTTTTTAACTATCAAAATACCTGGTGGAAATATAACAGGCAAATGGAGAACTATTTTGGAAGGTTGTCATATCTTTCCAGTCAGGGAGAAGTGATACGGGATGTCCTAGTTATTTCCCCAATGTCATCCATATGGACAAAATGCAGAAGTCAGGCCGATGAAGATCTGAATAAAATTGAAATGAATATGGGGTGGCTTGATAAACATATCACTGATCTGAATCAGTGGGGAGAAGAATATAACCGCCTGGCGGAAATTCTTCTGGCAGCACATATTGATTTTGATTTTGGAGATGAGATCCTTTTAAATGAGGATGGAAAAGTTCATGGAAATGTTCTGGTTCTGGGTAAAGCATCTTATCACATTGTTCTTGTTCCAAGAGTGTTAAGCCTTTTTGAAAGTACAAGAAAGCTTTTGGAGAAATTTTCAGAACATGGGGGGAAAATTATCTGGACAGGTGAGTTTCCCCAAATGGAAGACGGATCTTTTGAAAACGGAGAAAAAGTGAGATGGGATAAAATTTCCGGAATCAGAAAAGCAGCTGATTATGTAGAGGCGGTTGAGATTCTGAGAAATGAACTGGATTTTACAGTTCAGATAATGGAAAGAAACGGGCTGGAGGATGGGAAAATCCTTACGATGATAAGAAAAACTGAAGAAGGATATATGATCTTTGCGGTAAATAATGACCGAAAAGAGGACCATACTGTCACGGTTACGTTTCCAAAAGAGGCAAATGTAGTTTCCTATTATCCATGGGAGGATAAATACCAGGAAATTACAGTGGAAAAAGTAAAATCCGGAATCCGCTTTCTGGCGGAGTTTACACCGGCAGAAAGCCGGATTTGGTTTTTAAACACCGATAAACCGCCTGCATGGGGAAAAGTGGAGTTTCCTTATATCCATCCTCATTTTGCGGATCCTGTGTTTGTATCGCTCGGTCCGACGGCAAAGGTGAGGCGAACAATGGAAAATGCTTTGATTCTGGATCAATGCAGTTTTTCTCTTGAATCTGAACCATTCAGTCCTGAAATGGAAGTATGGAAAGCTCAGAAAGAAATTCGAAAACGTCTCTGCATGCAGCAGATATATTACAACGGGGCGCCTCAGCGTTATTCATGGATAAATGAGGATAAGAAAGAAGGTTCGCCGTTTGAACTGCGTTTTACGTTTGAAGTCAGGGAAGATGTAGAAGGAGCCTGTTATGCCGTCATAGAAAAATCAAGAGCTTTTCAGGTATCGCTAGATGGGCTCCCGCTTACTTTGACAGACGGATTCTACATAGATCACGCAATGAATAAGTGGCTGATTCCCAATCTAAGTCAGGGCGTCCATTTCCTGAACATCAGTGGAATATACACTCAGGAAATTGAACTGGAAGATATCTATATTATAGGTGAATTTGCAGTAGATATTGAACGGAAAATCTGCCGTGAAAGAGGTACTCTGCATTTTGGCGACTGGACGAGCCAGGGATATTTTCACTATCCGGGAAGCATAATTTATGAGTTTGAGCTGCCATGCTGTACCGATGAAAAAAAACGGTATATTCTGAAAATGGGAGAATATAGAGCTACTGTAACAGAAGTCCGTATCAATGGAAAACATGCAGGCATCCTCATGGGAAATACAAAAAGAGAACTTGATATAACTGAATGGATGGAGAAGCAGGGAAACCATCTGGAAATCTGTGTGACAGGAAGTCCGAGAAATCTTTTTGGTCCTTTCCATCAGACTTATACCGGATGTAGTAGAATCAGTTGGGCTGACTTTCGGACTGAAGGTTCTTTTTATACTTCGGAATATGTCTTGGAACCATATGGAATTATGGGACAGATTATAATATACATGAAATAATCATAAAGAGAAAATACCGTAGAATTTTACCAGTTTCCAAAAGGATTTCAACTTGACAGAAAATTTTCTGGATAGTATCATTTTTTTAGATGAGAAAATTTTTTGAGAGAGAGGAAATTTAGATGCCAAACGATCATGGTGAACAGATAAGAATCGTACAGGAAACCGTAGCGGGCAAGGAGATCACCTTTGCTC
>CALWHD010000126.1 GCA_944380235.1 uncultured Blautia sp. | reverse complement strand
AAAAAAAGGTATTGACAATTTACGGTAAATAATTATATAATAGCAAAGCAGTCAGCGATAACAAAGCGCTGATGAAAGAAACGGGATCTTAGCTCAGCTGGGAGAGCATCTGCCTTACAAGCAATCGGACGTGGGTTGGAGCGCTATAGAGCCCATATCTTTGCGAACACCGGAACAGTAAAAAGACGAGATAGCTCAGTTGGCTAGAGCATACGGTTCATAGCCGTAGTGTCGAGGGTTCGAATCCCCCTCTCGCTATTTGTCGAAAGACAAAAAGGATAATGGGATCTTAGCTCAGCTGGGAGAGCATCTGCCTTACAAGCAGAGGGTCATAGGTTCGAGCCCTATAGGTCCCATTCTTTTGCCCAAAAACAGAAGAAAGATGGCGAGATAGCTCAGTTGGCTAGAGCATACGGTTCATACCCGTAGTGTCGAGGGTTCGAATCCCCCTCTCGCTACTAGAAAAGACGATGCAAATTCTGCATCGTCTTCTTTTGTTTCAGTGTCTGTACACACTTAAAGTTTTCTGGTCTTTGCTATGCAGGCTCTCACCGCATCCATGACAGCACTGCGCATGCCCTCTTTTTCCAGTACGTTTACGCCTTCAATCGTAGTTCCGGCAGGAGAGCAGACCATGTCTTTCAGTTCTCCGGGATGTTTTCCTGTTTCCAGAATCATTTTTGCGCTTCCAAGGACTGCCTGGGCGGCAAACTCATATGCCTGCTTTCTGGGCATTCCTTCTGCTAGAGCACCGTCTGCCAGAGCTTCGATAAACATGAATACAAAGGCAGGGGAACTTCCCGCTACAGCTCCTGTGATATCCAGGATGGGTTCTGTCACAACAGAAGCCCGCCCAAAGGAATTGAGAATGGTCAGAACCTGGCGGATCTCTTCCTCAGACACCAGGTCATCCGGGCAGACTGCGGTAAGACCTTCCCCTACCAGAGCAGGAGTGTTGGGCATGATGCGGATGATTTTCTTTTCCTTTCCCAGGTGCTCTTTCAGCCAGGCAATGTTTTTTCCTGCGATCACAGAGACGATTACCTGGTCATTTCTTAATGCCGGACGGATCTGCTCTGCTACCTGACCGATAAACTGAGGTTTTACGGCGAGGAAAAGGCAGTCGGCATGTTTTACCACCTCCAGATTGTCTGTGGTGCAGGCAATGCCGAGTGTTTTTCTGACTTTTTCCGCAGAAGCTTCTGATTTTACAGAACCGAGAATATTTTCTTTGTTTTCAATTCCTTTTTTCACCATGCCGCCGATGATGGCAGACGCCATATTTCCGCAGCCGATAAATCCTGATTTCATAATTGTGTTCCTCCTAATCGCTGTTTGTCTTCATTATGCGTTTTTCCCAGCTGTTTTTCAAGTGAAATTTTCCCGAAAAATCAGCTGTACAAGCTACGTGATTTGTATTAAGATAGACAGCAGGAAGAAGCAGGTATCTGCCTGTATGTGCAAAAAAGGAGCAAGAGACATGAGTAAAGAATTATTTTCTGTGTACCACTGCAAATCCTGCAATAAAATTGAGGTGACGCAGTATATTACAAAAGAAGAGATGGAAGAACTTGGGTTTACAGAGGAGGAATTAAGACCAATCTGTCCTATAACAGGAAGTTCAGATTTGGAGGAGCTGGGGCATATGACGGAAAATGAACTGCGTCATTTTGCTTATACAGATGTGGAAGGTGTGAAAACGTACTTAAAGGAAAAGGAGAATCCGGCTCCCAGACTGTAGACAGTGGCAAAAAGAAGAAAATTACATAAGGTATTATGTACCCCGCTGGTGTGGAAGTACGCCGGCGGGATTTTTTATATCTAGGAGGAGACTATGAAAAAGAAAAAGTTAGCAGCAGTGTTTCTTGCAGGCACTTTAAGTGCGGGATTCTTTTTTTCCGGCTGCGGCGGAGAAAAAGAGGGCGGAGAGACCGGGGCAGAAAGAAAAACAGAAGAAAATACGGAAGAAAAAGAAGAGGAGCTGATTGACGTGACATTAAATGAGGTTGCCCATTCGATTTTTTATGCACCTCAGTATGTAGCCATCGAAGAAGGATATTTTACAAAGGAGGGGATCAGGCTGGAGCTGGTAAATGGATTCGGGGCGGATAAGGTTATGGCAGCAGTTCTGTCCGGTGACGCGGATATTGGCTTTATGGGATCGGAATCCTCCATTTACGCTTATCAGGAGGGGGCTAACGATCTGGTGGTGAATTTTGCCCAGCTTACCCAGAGAGCAGGAAACTTTGTAGTTGCCAGAGAAGAAATGCCGGATTTCAAATGGAGTGATCTGAAAGGGAAAGATATTTTGGGCGGCAGAGAAAGCGGAATGCCGGAAATGGTGTTTGAGTATATTTTAAAGCAAAATGGTCTGGATCCGGATAAAGATATGAATATTGACAAAAGTATTGATTTTGGCTCCACAGCTGCAGCTTTTTCCGGGGGACAGGGAGAATTCAGCGTCGAATTCGAACCTTCCGCTACAGCTCTGGAACAGGAAGGTGTAGGTTATGTGGTTGCTTCCTGTGGTGTGGATTCCGGATATGTGCCATACACGGCGTACAGCGCCAAGAAAAGCTTCATGGAGGAGAATCCCGAAGTAATCCAGGGATTTACAAATGCTCTGCAAAAAGGAATGGATTATGTGAACAGCCATACACCGGAAGAGATCGCAGAAATCATAAGTCCTCAGTTTAAGGAAAACGATCTGGAGACGATAACCACCATTGTGAAGCGTTATCAGGAACAGGATACCTGGAAGGAAAACCTGATCTTTGAAAAGGAAAGTTTTGAACTGCTGGAGGAGATTCTGGAAAGT
>CALWHD010000125.1 GCA_944380235.1 uncultured Blautia sp. | reverse complement strand
TGTATTTGGAAGAAAGTGGTGGGATTACAGTAAGACCCGGTTTCAGTTTCAGGGATATCTGAATTACAGGCACCTGCTGGGATTTGCCCTTGGGGCTGTGCTGTGTATTAAAGTACTGAATCCCCTGATTCTGGATCTGGTGCATATGATCCCTAAAAGGGCAGAAGAGATCCTGTTATTTCTTCTGACGGTGGTGTTTGCAGCGGACACGGTCTGCTGTGTGGTAACAGTCCTCAGACTCCACAGAGCAGTGCGTATCGTTCAGTTTATGGGACGCGTCCAGGATGTGACAGATTATTTCGGCAATGCTCTGACCAGACGTATCCAGCACAGAATGGAGAAATCTTATCCGAATATTGAAGTAAAGAAGATCCTGGATACGCCGGTAAGAGAGAAGAATAAAGAAATTTTCGCAGAAGGATGCTGTTTTTATAAGCTGGTGGGGCTTTTTTTCATTGGTTCCTTTCTGGGAGATATTATTGAAACCATTTTCTGTTATGTGACTTCCGGGGTACTGATGAGCAGAAGCAGCGTAGTATATGGTCCTTTCAGCATTGTGTGGGGGTTCGGTTGTGTCCTTTTGACTGCGCTTCTCTATAAATACAGGGATAAGTCAGACCGTTATATTTTTGTGTACGGAACTGTGATGGGCGGGGCGTATGAGTATATCTGCAGTGTACTTTCTGAGCTGGTTTTCGGAACCATCTTCTGGGATTACAGCGGGATTCCCTTTAATCTGGGAGGAAGGATCAATTTGCTGTATTGCTTTTTCTGGGGCATCGCGGCAGTGGTCTGGCTGAAGATGCTGTATCCAGTCTTGTCTTCCTGGATAGAGAAAATCCCTGTGCGGGCAGGTACGGTGATTACCTGGATCGTAGTGATCTTCATGACTGTAAACATGGCAGTTTCCGCGCTGGCACTTTACCGGTATGACACAAGGAGGGAGCAGACCAAAGCACAGAATGCTCTGGAGAAATTTCTGGATGAGCATTTTGATGATGAGCGCATGGAGAGAATCTATCCCAATGCGAAAGAAGCATAGAAGGAAGGAGCAGAACAATGCATAAATGTGAGGAAACAGAGCTGATGAACCTGTGTATGATCTATGACGGGAAAGGCAATGTGCTGATGCAGGACAGACAGAAGAAGACCTGGAGCGGAGTAACCTTTCCCGGAGGACATGTGGAGCCGGGGGAGGCACTGGTACCTTCTGTCATCCGGGAAATCAGGGAAGAGACCGGTCTGGAGATCAGGAACGTGCGCCTGTGCGGGGTGAAGGAGTGGTTCGATGGTCAGAAGCGTTCCATGGTGTTCTTCTATAAGACCTGTGATTTTTCTGGAAAGCTCCGCTCCTCTGAGGAGGGCGAAGTGTTCTGGGTTCCTATGGACAGGGTATCAGAGTACAAGCTGGCAAAAGACTTTGAGAGGAATCTGGAGATGTTCCTTTCGGAGGAGATCAGTGAGCTGTTTTATGAACCAGGGCAGGAATGGCTTCGGCAATATTAAGAAAGCGTCCCACAGAAATATTTGGTTTGAGCGAAGAAAGACAATGTTCTTATAAAAAACAGGTATTAACAGAATAATTTTTTTCCATAATAATAGACGATAGGCGGTTTGCAAAGTGAACAGCATATCGTCTGTTTTTATTGTGACAACAGGTGGTTCGAAAAGTGCAAGGAGGAAGCGGATGAGTACAGAAAAAAGCAAAATGCTTATTATAGAAGAAAAACATTTGGACGCATTTGAAAGATATTTATATGAAAGAGAGAATGCAGAGGCAACCGTACGAAAATACAGAAGTGATGCAGGTACATTTCTCCGGTATCTGGGGAATGATCGCCGGATAGATAAGAGCCGGGTTCTGGCGTATAAAGAATGGCTGGTTGCTCATTATGCAGTGAGCAGTGTCAACTCTATGCTGGCGGCGCTCAACCAATTTCTGATTTTTTTAGAGTGCAGAGACCTGACGGTAAAACCGCTGAAAATCCAAAGAAATCTGTTTTTGAAAGAGGAAAAGGAGCTGAGTAAAGAGGAATACAGGAAATTGGTAAAGACAGCCAGAGAAGAAGGAAAAGAGCAGATTGCTCTGTGTATGGAGACCATTGCGGCTACAGGGATTCGCGTCAGTGAGCTGCAGTACTTTACTGTAGATAAGGTGAAGAAAGGGAGGATTGAAATCTTTAATAAAGGGAAGTACAGAAGGATTTTCCTCACAGAAGACATTCGGAAGAAGCTGCTGCGCTACTGCAAAAATGCCGGTGTAAGGGAAGGGCAGATTTTTGTAACCAGAACCGGGAAGCCAAAGGACAGGAGTAATCTGTGGAAAGAGATGAAGCGTCTGAAGGAGAAGGCAGGAATCTGTGCGAGTAAGATCTTTCCTCATAACTTTCGTCATTTGTTTGCAAGAGTTTATTATGCCTGCACCAAGGATCTTGCAGGTCTGGCAGATCTTCTGGGGCACAGCAGCCTGAATGTAACCAGAATCTATACATCAAATACAGGGGAAGTATACCAGAAACAGCTGGAAAAAATGACCATACTGCGGATATAGAAGAGAAAGGAAAAAATTACATAGTAAAGCCACATAATATTCATTATGTGGTTGAAATAAACGAGTATTTTATAAAGTTTATGTATTTTTCAACTTGTTAACATCAATTTTATAGTACGAAAATCCTTTTTTCAACTCAAGACGGGTGTTTTGAGGCAGTTTTAGCGGCAAAAATGAGCCTTTGTATTACAAAACAAAAAAAATGACAAAAATTTTATGTATGTGTTAATGCTTTCTATAAAACTGCATAGAAAAAGTACCACATAATGAATATTATGTAGTAAATCCATATCTTAATGTGCAGGCTTACAGATTTACATGCCCAATACGGCAACAGTGTACTGCCAGCAGGGATACAGGAGTATAAATTTAATGCGGAAGGAGGCAGCAGCAGGTGGCAAGAAAAAAAGAAGAAACTTTCATTGTAAGAATAAGTGAATGCCAGAATTCTACATGGCAGGGAAGTATTCTTTGGGCAGAAAAGCAGCAGAGACAGTACTTCCGCAGTGCTCTGGAACTGATGTGTCTGTTGGAAGAGGCAGTGGAGTCAGATAGAAGAAAGAAAGCATTAGAAGAAGGAGGAAGCCATGAAAAGTAAGAAAATGAAACAAGGAATGTCCTGGCTGCTTTGCATGGTTATGCTGCTCAGCAACAATGTAACCGTCCTGGCAGACGAAACAGATTCAAGTGGAGAAGGTCAGACGCAGGATGTTTCTGCAGAAGAGACCGAAGCCTCCACAGAAGAGGCGGGCGTGACCACAGAGCTGGAGACAGAAGAAACGGTGGAAACCACAGAACAGACGGAACCAGTGGAGGAAGAACAGCCGGTATATAATGAAGCGGTTCAGCTGCGTCATGAATTCAAGGATGAAAATGGAAATGTAATATCTGTTGTGACTGCAGATATTCAGGAGGGAAGTTTTGAGGCAGATGCTTCTGCTATTTCCATGGAAGTAGATACCCTGACAGAAGAAGAAGATTCCTATATGCAGGGGCTGATCAGAGAAAATCTGCCGGAGTATACATACCTTGGAGATTATGTACTTTATGACGTAGTGTTTAAAGTTAATGGCGAACTGACTGATCCTATGAAGGAAATCAAACTGACTTATGAAGGAACAGGTATTGATGTGCAGGATATACAGGATGCAGTAGTGTGCCAGTACAATGTGGCTGATCCGGAAGTGACAGATGACAAAGACAGCGTAACAGAGATCATCCAGCGTGATGATATGATCCGTTATATGGAAGAAAATGGTGAAGACACCAGCAAAGTGGACGACCACGATCTGTCAGAAGTTGTTTTGAATGAAAACGGTGCAGCAGATCAGATCTCCATGGAGGTAAGAAAATCTTCTATCTTTGGCTGCTATGTGGAAGAACTCTCTCAGGAGACCGCTTTCAGTCAGGAAGTAAACGGGACAACCATTACTGTGACAGCACCGGAAGGCGCGTTTCCTATGGATGCAGACCAGGTAAGTATGGCTGCGGCACCTCTGTCAGAAGAACAGGCGGCGGCAGTGGAGGAACAGTTAAGTGCCCAGGCGGAATCCCAGGGACAGGAACTGAAAGGCTATGCTGCATATGATATCAGCCTGTGGGCAAACGGAGAAGAGATCCAGCCTCAGAAACCTGTGACAGTAACTATGGAAAATACAGGTCTGGATGTGGCAGAGACTCTGACGGCATTCCAGGTGAGCGATGAGGACAACAGTGTCAGCAATATCGGAAGTATAGATGAAAACGGAACAGTTTCTATGGAAACTGCAGCAGTACTTCCGGCAGGCGCGGCAGCTTTCGGAGAACCAGAGGTTCAGGATGAAGAAAAACAGAATCAGGAAATCGACGATGCTCTGGCAAACGAAACTGCCCCGGAAACACCGGACGAAGAGGTTACAGACAGTGTGGTGGAAAAACAGCCAGGCGATGCTGAAGAGGAAGTTGAGAAAGATAGCAAAGAAGAAGCTGGAACAGATACTTCTATAGAAGAAAAAGATAACAGCAAAGTTGAGAATGAGGATACTGAAAAAGAGGAAGACACTGTCAAAAAAGAAACTGACGAAAATTCAGAGACAGTAAAAAAAGAAGAGACAGATGACCATACAGACACTATAGAAAATGATAAGAAGGCAGAAGAAAATAAAGCCGATGATCAAGAAAAAACTACAGCAGATATAGAGAAAACAGAAGAGACAGAAAAAGACCGGTCATATGAAGCAAGTTACAGTGATGACACAGTGGAAATTTCTGTGACAGCAGAACCAGGTGTTCTGCCGGAAAATGCAAAGCTTGAAATTACACCTATTGTGGAGCGGGAAGTTTCTGATACCTTATCTGAGAAAGAACAACAGAAGGTGGAAGAAACAAATGCAGCATATGAGGAGACAAAGAAGCTTCTGGAGGAGAAGGCAGAAGAAAACCAAATGTCTGTAGGAGGATTTTTAGTATATGATATCGGTTTCTTTGTGACGGACGAGGATGGAAACGTATCCGAAATTGAACCTAATGGTGATGTAACGGTAGCTATGGAATTTGCAGATCCGGTATTACCTGAAAGGGAAGAAGGAACAGAATACGAGGATGTAGAGTTACTTCACATAAAAGAAAGTGATGACGAAAAAGAAATAGAAGTCCTAGATAATGCAGATATTCAGAAAAATGAGAATATGGCTGTTGATAGAGCCGAATTCCAGGTGGATAGCTTTTCAAAATTTGTAATTCAATGGAATGAGAGCACCTATAAAAAGCCATCAAGACTGCCGCGTGAAATTCGGACAGAAGATACTCAAAGTAAAGGCGTAACGATTAATCTTTTTGATTATCAGGTTATGGATAATGGCGGAGAGAAAAACTATAAAAAAGGTAGTGATGATATCCAAGACTTTATTCGGCAAGGAATAAATGTGGATCATGCTCTATGGTTTGTATCAGGTAGATATAAAAATACAATAAATAGAAGTGGGTTAAATCAAAATTTAGTTCAGAATAAACTAGTGGATGGATATCCATGCTTAAATAATGATCAGAATTCTGGATATGAAAGTCTTAGTTATCTGTTTGATGATAAACCAATTGAAAATGCAAAAAGTGTTCATACTGATTTGAATTACTTGTTTAAGTTAGAAAATGGGTATTACACTTATGATAGCGACACTAATTATGCCTATTACGATCAAAGCGTGAATCAATTTAAAGTATACAATCAATCAAATGAGGGATTTTTTCCGTTTACTGAGTATGAAAAAGCTGGAACAAATGAGGCAAACGATGCTTTTTTGGATAGTAGCGGCAGAAATCATTACTTCGGCATGACAATAGAAACCAACTTTATTCAGCCTGCATCTGGTAAGGTTGATGAGGACCCCATGAAGTTTGAATTTAGTGGTGATGATGATGTATGGGTATTTATTGATGGAGTTAAAGTCCTGGATATTGGTGGTATCCACAGCGAAGTTGGCGGATATATAGACTTCTCAGACGGTACAGTTTCTGTTGATGGGACAAAGCCTACAAATATAAAAGCTTTATATGAAGCGGCAGGTATGGATGATCAATATGAATGGGAAGGGAACACCTTTGCGGACTACAGTAGTCATGAGATGAAATTCTTTTATCTGGAAAGAGGCTCGGCTAAGTCAAACTGCATGATTAAATTTAATTTACAGACTGTTCCAAAGAATACCATTTATGTTGGAAAGCAGATAACAAATATTAATAATCCTGATAAATATTCTGATATACCATTTAAATTCCAGGTGTATAAAGCAACGAGTGCGGATGACACAGAGGGAGAATTATTGAAGAACGTTCCCTATGATATCTATGAGCTTACAGACAATGGAAGGATTACAGATAACTATATAGGCAGTGGGAATACAGGAGATTCGGGTGAAATTATATTGACGCATAACCAGGCAGCTGCTTTTAAGGACATTAAAGCGACAGAATACTATTTTGTAAAGGAAGTTGGTCTGAAGACTCAGGAATATAATGGGGTCAATATTGATGGTACCTGGATAAAATACTTGAAAGACAATACAGGAGATAGTACTACTGGTAATGCTGGCTGGGAACCAGGAAAAATCAATGAAAGTAATGAGGCATATGAAGTCCAAAGCAGTACAGTCATGGCAAAGAATCGTCTGTTTACATTGTTTAAGAATAGATGTTCTGCTTATAACAAGCATAAGCTGACGATTTATAAAACTATGAAACAAGGTCAGGAAGATTTGGCTGGAGATGAATATTTCTATATTAATATGACTCTAAATGGAGAGATATATACTGGAGAATATATAAAATATGATGAGGACAATAAGAAGACAAGAGAGGAAACTTTGGATGGAAATATTGTTCTTAAGATAGGCGAACACGCTGAAATTCCAGACCTGCCATCAGGAACTACCTATCATATCAGAGAACTTACAGAGATGCTTCTTGGATATGGAGAGCCTACTTATGAAAACGGGGCACCCACGATTCAGACATACAGCAATTCTGGAGCGGTAGAAGGAATATCTGGGACAATTACTTCTGAACAGGAAGATGCGGTAGTTACAGTTATTAATCAGCGTGAAGAAAATGAGCCTGTGCCACATAACAAATATATCGATTATCTGGGGGATGGAGGTACTAACACAGAAACGAATTTAAGAGATAAGGAATCCTACCGATTATATCTGGATGTGACGGGAATACCGACAAAAGTAAGTGAACCTGTGGATGTTATTCTGGTATTAGACGCTTCAGGAAGTATGGACTATAAAATTGATAGCGATGAAGAGGCAGGAAAATATGAAGACTCCAGACATGATTTACTATTGAAGGCAGTAAAAACTGTAGTCGATACATTGAAACCGGAAGGCAGTGAAAATCGAATTGCAGCCGTATCCTTTGCGAATAGTGCAGAATCAATCTTAACATTAGAGGGCTCTTTAAATATATCAGCTGATCAGATTTATAATAGAATAAAAAATCAGCTAGGGACAAATGGCGGAACAAATTATGGTGCAGGATTAGATGAAGCAAGAAAGTTATATGATACAAATGATGGAAGAAAGAAATTTGTTGTTTTTGTATCAGATGGGGAACCCACCTATTATAGAGATGATGATGGTAAAGATCATGAAGGAGGTGGAAATGAGGCAACTGAACAAGATAAAAATTCTGCTAGAAAGTATGCAAAATTATTATCTGGATTAACAGGTTTCTATACTGTTAGTGTAGGAGGAGATCAGGGTGCACAGGATTTTTTAAAAGAACTGACAATGCTTCCGGCTTCTAGTGTAAAAACATACTTTTCAGCAAACAGCGCTGATGCATTGCGGGAGACTTTTGAAACAATTGCAGCTTCTATTACGAAACAAATAGGAGATGTAACAATTACAGATCGGCTAAGTGACTATGTAGAGTTTATAAAGGGCGAATCCGGAAATGTTGATACAGATTCTATTGATTTGAAAGTCGAGAAGATTACAAAAAATCAAGATGGTAGTACCAGAACAGAAGTATTGGAGGAAGGGGAGAACAAAGATTTCACTGTAGAGATTCAAAAG
>CALWHD010000124.1 GCA_944380235.1 uncultured Blautia sp. | reverse complement strand
CTGAATATTATCACAGAGCTGGGGATCACCGGAGGCTGCAACGTGCAGTACGCCCTGAATCCGGACAGCTTTGAATACTGTGTTATTGAGGTAAATCCACGTGTATCCCGTTCTTCTGCCCTGGCTTCCAAGGCGACAGGATATCCTATTGCAAAAGTTGCGGCAAAGATTGCCCTGGGATATACGCTTGATGAGATCAAAAATGCTATTACTGGCAAGACCTACGCCAGCTTTGAGCCAATGCTGGACTACTGTGTGGTAAAGATCCCAAGACTTCCTTTCGATAAATTTATCAGCGCCAAGAGAACCCTTACTACACAGATGAAGGCAACCGGAGAAGTTATGAGTATCTGCAATAACTTTGAGGGGGCTCTTATGAAAGCTATCCGCTCTCTGGAACAGCATGTGGACTCTCTTATGTCCTACGATTTTACAGGACTTACAAAAGAAGAATTAATGGAAGAACTTCACATTGTAGATGATATGCGTATGTGGAGGATCGCGGAAGCTGTACGCAGGGGAATTTCCTATGAAGAGATCCATGGGATCACAAAGATCGATATCTGGTTTATTGACAAGATCGCCATTCTGGTGGAAATGGAGCAGGCATTAAAAGAACAGGAGCTGACAGAAGATCTGTTAAGAGAAGCAAAACGCCTGGAATTCCCGGATACAGTCATCGGAAGGCTGACAGGAAAGAAAGCAGAAGAAATCCGTGAGCTGCGTATGCAGTGGGGCATCACTGCTTCCTATAAAATGGTTGATACCTGTGCCGCAGAATTTGCGGCTACCACACCGTACTATTATTCTGTATATGGCGGTGAAAACGAAGCAGACGGCAAGACAGACAAGAAGAAAGTGCTTATCCTTGGTTCCGGTCCGATCCGTATCGGCCAGGGAATTGAATTTGACTTCTGTTCCGTACACTGTACCTGGGCATTTGAAAAAGAAGGTTATGAAACCATTATTATCAATAACAATCCGGAAACTGTAAGTACAGACTTTGATATTGCAGATAAACTGTATTTTGAGCCGCTGACTCCGGAAGATGTGGAGAACGTAGTCAATGTGGAGAAACCGGATGGGGCAGTAGTACAGTTCGGCGGACAGACGGCCATCAAACTGACAGAAGCGCTTATTAAGATGGGTGTGAAAATTCTGGGAACCTCTGCAGAAAATGTAGACGCGGCAGAAGACAGAGAGCTGTTTGATGCAATCCTGGAAGAGTGTCATATTCCAAGACCCAAGGGACATACAGTATATACAGCAGATGAAGCGATCCGTGTGGCAAATCAGCTGGGGTACCCTGTGCTGGTGCGTCCTTCTTACGTACTGGGAGGGCAGGGCATGCAGATTGCCATCAATGATGAAGATGTGGACGAATACATCGGAATCATTAACCGGATCGCCCAGGAGCATCCTATCCTGGTGGATAAATATCTTCAGGGCAAGGAAATCGAAGTGGATGCTGTGTGCGACGGAGAAGATATTTTAATCCCGGGAATCATGGAGCACATTGAGCGTGCGGGAATTCATTCCGGCGACAGTATTTCTGTATATCCTGCAAGAACCATCAGCGACACTGCAAAGAAGACCATTGAAGAATATACAAGAAGGCTGGCAAAATCTCTCCATGTGCTGGGTATGATAAATATTCAGTTTATTGTGTGCGGAGAAGAAGTTTATGTCATTGAGGTGAATCCACGTTCCAGCCGTACGGTTCCTTATATCAGCAAGGTAACAGGAATTCCTATTGTTCCCCTTGCTACTAAGGTGATTCTGGGACATAAATTAAAAGATATGGGTTACACACCAGGACTTCAGCCGGAAGCAAAACATTATGCCATCAAGATGCCGGTATTCTCTTTTGAGAAGATCAGAGGCGCGGATGTCAGTCTGGGACCGGAAATGAAGTCAACAGGAGAGTGTCTTGGTATTTCCGAGAGCTTTAATGAAGCTCTGTATAAGGCATTCCTGGGAGCAGGCATTAATCTGCCTAAGCATAAAAATATGATCATTACAGTAAGGGATGAAGACAAACAGGATATCATTCCTATTGCAAGACGTTTTGAAGCACTTGGCTACAAGATCTATGCAACGAGAAGTACAGCAAAAGTGTTAAATGAAAACGGTGTGAAGGCAGTAAGGACCAACAAGATCGAGCAGCCGTCACCAAACCTGATGGACCTGATCCTTGGACATAAGATCGATCTGGTAATCGATACACCTTCTCAGGGTGTGGAAAAGGCAAAGGACGGATTTATCATCCGCAGAAATGCTATTGAGACCGGTGTCAACGTACTGACAGCTCTGGATACAGCAGAGGCACTGGTAACAAGTCTGGAGAATACAGACATCCAGAAGCTGGAACTGATTGATATCGCAGAGATTTAAGGGGAGTGGATCATGGATTTTATTGAATTACTGAAGGTCATATTCCTGGGGATCGTGGAAGGCATCACCGAATGGCTGCCTATCAGCAGTACCGGACATCTGATCCTTGTGGAAGAGTTTATCAAGCTGGATGTGAGCAAAGATTTCTGGGATATGTTCATGGTAGTGATTCAGCTGGGGGCTATTCTGGCGGTGGTGGTACTGTACTGGAGCCAGATCTGGCCTTTCAGAAATAAAAAACCCAAGCATCATAATGTGACTAAGACGGAGAAGGCTGCAGGTCTGGTCTGCCGTTTTGTAAAGATTGATAAAATGGTCATGTGGTTCAAGATTCTGGTTTCTTGTATTCCCACGATTGTTATTGCACTTCCTTTTAATGACTTTATTGAGGAAAAGTTTAATAACTGGTTTGTTGTGTCCGTGATGCTGATTGTCTATGGTGTTTTATTTCTGATTGTTGAGGACTACAATAAAAAAAGAGATGTAAAATACAACTCTATTGCGGACATCACCTGGAAAACGGCCTTTATCATCGGAGTTTTCCAGCTGATGGCAGTCATTCCGGGAACTTCACGCTCCGGTGCCACGATTATCGGAGGTATTCTGGTAGGGGCTTCCCGTACCGTGGCTGCAGAGTATACGTTCTTTTTGGCAATTCCTACCATGCTGGGAGCAAGTCTGTTGAAAATAGTGAAGTTCGGATTTGCGTTTACTTCCAGGGAAGCTGTTATTCTTGCAGTAGGAAGTATTGTATCCTTTGTAGTGTCTGTGATCGCTATTAAGTTCTTAATGGGATACATTAAAAAACATGATTTTAAAGCATTTGGCTGGTACAGGATCGTACTTGGTGTGATTGTGATACTCTTTTTCACACTTGTAAAATAATGAAAAACAGCAGGGCTGTCACAAGTTTTTGTGGCAGCCCTTTGCGGCCTGCGGGAAAGGGCCGGAAGTATCTTTTCACGGGCAGCAGGGAGAATAGAACATGGAAAATTGTGATAAAAAAATATTAGATCTGGCAATAGAGGCAGGGAGGATCCTTCTGGATGCAGGAGCAGAGATTTTTCGTGTGGAAGAGACCATACAGAGGATTGCCGGTGCCTATGGAATACAAAAGTGCAGTACCTTTGTGCTTAGTACCGGCATTTTTGTTACTGCGGAAAATGAAGAGGGAGAGATTTACGCAAGTGTAAAACATATTCCTTTTACAGGGGCAAAGCTTCACAGAATTGCGGCAGTGAACCAGCTTTCCAGACAAATCGTGGAAGGAAAGTATACGGTGAAGGAGGCAGAAGAGGAGCTGGCAAAAATTAAAGATATGCCGGGAAAGAAGCCTTTTACCAGAATTTTTGCCGCAGGAGTGGGTTCCGGCAGTTTCTGCTACATTTTAGGCGGCGGAGCAGAAGACATGCTGGCAGCTTTTCTTTCAGGCTTTTTTCTTTATGTTGTACTGGTGGCAATGGAGAAAAGGGAAAAGCAGACCTCCAAGATCGTGCTGAATATGATTGGGGGCTTCTGTGTTTCTTTATTCTCTGTGATATTTTACAGGATGGGGCTGGGCAATACGCCCGGAAGTATTTTAGTGGGGTCTGTGATGCCTCTGGTTCCAGGTGTTTCCCTGGTCAACGCGGTACGGGATTTTGCTGACGGAGATTATATCGGCGGCGGTGTCCGGTTTTTAGATGCTCTTATGGTAGCGCTGGGAGTTGCTCTTGGCGTGGGGATCACTTATACCATCTACTATCGGATGACGGGAGGGATTCTCTTATGATGTTAGAAGGAATACGGCAGTTTCTTGCCGCAGCAGTGGGTACGATTGCGTTTTCTGTTATCTTTTCCGTGCCGAAAAAACACTATCCTCTCTGTGGATTTATCGGAGGAATGGGGTGGCTGATCTGCTGGGTCTGTATTTACGGATTTCATATGGGAGCAGTGCTGGGAAGTTTTTTTGCTACCGTGTTTATCACACTTGCGTCCAGAGTCGGAAGTACTGTGAGAAAATGTCCGGTAACTCTGTTTCTTATTGCCGGAATTTTTCCGGAAGTCCCCGGAATCGGTATTTACAGAACTATTTATTATACATTGATCAAGGATAACGAACAGAGTCTTTTCTATGGACGGGAGACCATAGGAATTGCCATTGCCATGGTGCTGGGGATCATTTTGGTGTTTGAGATACCACAGAAGACGATCAACCGGATTTTTGGGAAAAAGAAGCAATAGAAAGATAAAAATCCCTATGAATGTAAAACAGGCAGTCCGCTTTACGGACTGCCTGAACGGTTACTCTACAATAGTTCCTGTCTTGCCAAGGAAGCCTTCTTTTCCTTTGTTGATAGATGTGATGACGGCCCGTCTGCCTTTCTTCTCACCTACAAAATCCACACATGCCTGGATCTTAGGAAGCATGGTATTGTCTTCAAACTGCTCCTGCTCCATATAAGTTTTCAATTCTTCTACAGATACATGATCCAGCTGTTTTTCTTCATCAGAGTGGTAGTTCACAGAAACTTTTTCCACACTGGTAAGGATAAGAAGCTCGTCGGCATCCAGCTCTCTTGCCAGTTTGCCGCTGATCAGATCTTTTTCAATAACAGCGCTGGCTCCGATCAGTTCCTCTTCCCGTTCCAGCACAGGTATTCCGCCGCCGCCGCAGGCGATAACGATCTGTCCTGCATCAGAAAGCGCCCGGATTGCATCGATCTCTACAATTTTCTGAGGCTGGGGAGCAGCTACAATCCTGCGGTACCCGTCTTTTGTTTTTACAACATAGTTTCCTTTGTGCTCTTCTGCGTCTGCCTCTTCTGCAGTCAGAGTTCTTCCGATGATTTTCACCGGTTCATGGAAAGCTTCATCATAGGGATCTACGGTAACCTGGCTTAAAACAGTGCTGACAGGTTTGTAAATGCCTCTGCGCAGCAGCTCGGCACGGAGCGCATTCTGAATGTCATAACCGATGTAGCCCTGGCTCATGGCAGAGCATACGGACATGGGAACAGCGGTGTAGGCTGGATGCACTTTGCCGAATTCATTCATTGCTGTGTGGATCATGCCCACCTGGGGGGCATTGCTGTGAGTAATGACCAGATCCGCGCCTGCTTCCACCAGGTCCGCGAGAACTTCTGCGGTGGATCTGACAGCGCTTTTCTGTTCCGGAAGAGTTGTGCCAAGAGCCCTGTGACCCAGTGCCACAACGATTTTCTTTCTTGTCATATTTCAGTACCTCTTTCTTTCTTAACATAGAACAATATAAATATTATATCTGTATCTTCAAAGAAAAGCAACAGAAAAAACCCGATACACAAGGTATCGGGCTTTTTCAACTTGAGGGGGGAGATAGTGAGTGGTTTATCAACTATCCAAGATTTATTATAAGGATAAAATATGAGGAAACTATGTCTGTTTTATAAAATAAACAGAAAATCTCTTAATAAAAATTAAACTCTTTATAAGAGAAAATAGTCTCACCTAACCAAGATAACCTTTCAGAAGGAGAAGGGTATTTTTTGCCCCGTCTACGTGGCTCCTTTCATAACCATGGGAGGCATAGACCCCTGCACCGATGAGAGCATGGCGGATATCGTATCCTGACCGCAGGGCAGCTTCCGCATCAGAACCATAATGGGGGTAGACATCAACAGCAAAGTCCAGATTGTTTTCTCTTGCCGTGCGGATCAGATCTGTAACCAGATCATAATTATAGGGGCCTCCGCTGTCCTTTGCACAGATGGAAACCTGGTGTTCCCTGCATTCCAGACCTTCTCCCACACAGCCCATATCTACGGCGAGAACCTCTGTCACGCCTTCTGGAATGGAAGCGGCGCCGCCGTGGCCCACTTCTTCATAGACGGTAAAATGCTGATAGACCTTTCTTTTTAACGATATGTGCTTATCTTTTACATATTTTGCGTAGCCCATGAGAATTGCTGCACTTAATTTATCATCCAGGAAACGGCTTTTGATGTAACCGCTTTTGGTGATGACTGTACGGGGATCAAAGCACACATAATCACCAGGCAGGATTCCCAGAGCCTGTGTGTCTTCCCTGGAAAAGACTTTTTCGTCCAGTACGATTTCCATTATGTCAAAGGTCCGGGCGGTTTTATCGTAATCTCCGTTTACATGGATGGAAGCGTTGGAGAGCTGGCAGGTGCCTTCGTAGATACCGTCAAACCTTGTGATGATCCGGCAGTTTTCTGCTTCGGCATTGTTGGCGCTCATGCCGCCTATGGGTGAGACAGAGAGGCAGCCATTTGATTTGACGCCTGTGACAACAGCGCCCAGGGTATCCACATGCGCTTCTGTGAATACAGCGCCGTCTGTTTTCTCTCCCCCGAGATCTACCAGAATGCCGCCTTTTATGGTTCTTTCCGGTTCATATCCCATGGCTTTGTACTGGGAGAACAGATAATCCGTTACATTTTTTGTATATCCGGAAGGGCTGTCGATGGCGAGAAGGTTTTTCAGCTGTTCCAGGATATAATCCATATATTTCTCCATAATATTTCCTCCGTATGATTTATCAGATGCAGGGCGGAGCCTGCATTTCTTATTGTATAATTCCCCTCAGGAAGAGTCAAGATATGAAAACAAGTTCAGATATTCTAGCCGGCTGTAAAAACTATTGATAAAAGCACAGAAAATGATAAAATTAAAATACAAAAGCACATAAAGCGTATGAAAAGGGGATCGCGGAGGTGGAAGAAATGAGTCTGAAAAAATGTGCGTGTATTGATACTTTGTATACGGAACTTCCCTGGAAAGAAAGGTTTGCCGCAGCAAAAAAAGGATGGTTTTGCAGCAGTGGAATTCTGGGACTGGAAGATTCGGGATCTGAAGGAGACCAGAGAGGCGGCAGAGACAGCGGGAATCGTCATAAGCGGATTTAACGGAGATGCAGATTATTCTCTGATAGACCCGGATCACAAGGAAAGATACCTTGATTTTCTGAAACAGTCTATAAAAGCGGCGAAAGAAACAGGCGCAAAAAGTGTGACCATTCATTCCAATGCACTGGGAGAAGGCGGCGTTGTAGTGGATCATTATGACAATCTGTCCCATACTGTAAAGCTGTGTTCTATGTACGACACACTGCTTGCCTGTGTAAAGATGGCGGAGGAAGAGGGAATTAATCTGAATCTGGAAGCACTTAATATCACTACAGATCATGTGGGCAATTTTCTCAAACATACCCAGATGGCTGCAGAGATATGCAGGCTTATCCACTCACCCAGACTGAAAGTGCTTTATGATGTGTATCATATGCAGATCAATGAAGGCTGTATCTGCGATACGATCAGTAAATACAAAGACCAGTTGGGGCATATCCATGTAGCGGATGTCCCCGGGCGTCATGAACCTGGAACAGGAGAGATTAACTATAAAAAAGTCATCCGTCATCTGGAGGAAGAAGGATATAATGGATATATAGGATATGAATTGTTTCCTCTGACGGATACTGCCAGGGCGGTTAAGGCAATTATGGAAGCGTGCTGAGTTGTTTTCGGGCAGCAGCCGGTTTTGAGTGCACCCGGGTCGAACCTTCGGCTTATGCTGAAAAGCATAAGAAACCGTTCCGGGAAAAGCCGGATATATCCGGAGAATTACAGAAAGAAAAAAGAAAGAAAAATAGGAAAATTAGTGGAAAAAATTTTATTTACCATATATAATAAAGTCGGTGTATATAAAATCTATCAGCCAAGGAGGAAAACAGACCCATGTACGATATGAAAATTTCTGATTCTGTTGTGTATATCGGTGTAAATGACAAGACCATTGATTTGTTTGAAAGCCAGTATCGTGTTCCAAAGGGCGTCTCTTATAATTCCTATTTGATCTTAGACGACAAGACTGCGGTCATGGATACTGTAGATAAAAGAGCTACCAATGAGTGGCTGAAAAATCTGGACAAAGCACTTCAGGGACGCAGCCTCGACTATCTGGTGATCTCTCATCTGGAGCCGGATCATGCATCCAATATCCAGCTTTTGGCGGAGAAATTTCCGGAAATGAAGCTGGTGGCAAACGCAAAGATTTTTGCTATGCTTCCCCAGTTCTTTGATTTTAATATAGAAGGACGCACAGTTGTGGTAAAAGAAGGAGATACGCTGTGCCTTGGAGCTCACACACTGCAGTTTTTCATGGCGCCTATGGTTCACTGGCCGGAAGTTATGGTGGAATATGAGCAGTCTGAAAAGATCCTGTTCTCCGCAGACGGCTTTGGAAAGTTCGGGGCACTGGACGCAGAGGAAGAGTGGACGGATGAGGCCAGAAGATATTTTATTAATATTGTAGGAAAATACGGCACACAGGTGCAGGCACTTCTGAAGAAAGCTGCCACACTGGATATTCAGACAATCTGCCCGCTGCACGGACCGGTCCTGAAAGAAGATCTGGGATACTATATCGGCAAATATCTGACATGGAGCAGCTATGAGCCGGAGGAAGACGGTGTTGTGGTGGCTTATGCGTCCATCCATGGAAATACGGCAAAGGCTGCAGAGAAAATGGCGCAGATCCTTACAGAAAAAGGCGCGAAGGCAGTGAAAGTCTTTGACCTGGCAAGAGATGATATGGCAGAGGCTGTTGCCAGTGCGTTCCGATATGATAAACTGGTACTTCTGGGCGTGACTTATGACGGAGCTCTGTTCCCATGTATGGAGGATTTCCTGTATCATCTGAAGATCAAAACTTACAGAAACAGAAAAGCTGCCATTGTGGAAAATGGTTCCTGGGCGCCTATGTCCGGAAAACTGATGAAAGCATACCTGGAAAGTATGAAAGGAATTGAAATCTGCGAGCCTGTAGTAACGATCAGATCTGCCATGAAAGATGGAGATACAGAGAATATGAAAGCACTGGCAGACACACTTCTTGCATAAGGAGGTTCCTATATGAAATGCCCCTTTTGTAATCAGGAAAATACCAGAGTAATTGATTCCAGGCCTGTGCCGGATAATAACTCTATAAGAAGAAGACGGCAGTGCGATGAATGCGGGAAAAGGTTTACAACGTATGAAAAGATTGAGACCATTCCTCTGAGCGTGATCAAGAAAGACCAGAGCAGGGAACAGTTCGACCGGACAAAGATTCTGGACGGAGTCATGCGTGCCTGCTATAAACGTCCTATCCCTGTGGAGAAGATTGAAGCTTTGATCGATGAGATTGAGACAGAGGTTTTCAACCGGGAAGAAAAGGAAATCCCCAGTACACAGATCGGGGAGATTGTTATGGACAAACTGAAGGATCTGGACGCAGTTGCCTATGTGAGGTTCGCGTCTGTGTACAGGGAATTTAAAGATATTGACACCTTTATGGATGAACTGAAAAAAATCATGAAATAAATATCAGGGATGCAAAAAGAGGCTGCTGTACGCACAGTGAGACAACGGAGCGGGAAGCCTCTTTTTGTTTTTCAATTTATACTTGCTTTTTGCCATAGGATTTATTACAATGACCTTGACAATTACATAATGAGAGAACTGGCATGTAAGAGGAGATAAGATGAAAAAATTCAGAAACTTATGCATACTGCTTCTTGCAGTATCCCTTACTGCTGTACTTGGCGGGTGCCAGGACGGCAAGGACGGGACAACAGAATCTCAGGACAACAGCAGTTCTCAGGAAACAGAAGCGGAACCAACCATGGGAGGTTCCATTGTAGTAGGAATTCCTCAGGATCTGGAGGATAGTCTTGACCCACACAAATCCGTTGCGGCAGGAACGAAAGAAGTCCTATTCAACATTTATGAAGGTTTGGTAAAACCAGATGAAGAAGGAAATTATATCGATGCTGTAGCTGAAAGCCATTCCATTTCGGAAGACGGGAAAGTCTATACCTTTAAATTAAGACCCGGAGTGAAATTCCACGATGGAACGGAAGTTACCGTAGACGATGTGAAATATTCAATCGAGCGATGCGCCGGTATCAATGGAGACGGAACTCCGTTGGTAGCGGCGTTTTCTAATGTGGAGAAAGTGGAAACACCGGACGCCTCCACAGTGGAAATCTTCTTAAAAGAAGCGGATACGGAATTTCTTGCCTATCTGATCGTTGCTGTTGTACCCCAGCATTGTGATGACCTGGATAAGACGCCGGTGGGAACAGGACCTTTCAAATATGTGTCACGTTCTCCGCAGGAAAATATTGTGATCGAAAAATTCGATGAATACTGGGATACAGAGAATCAGGCGTATCTGGATCAGGTGACTTTTAAAGTAGTGGGTGACAGCAATGCCATTGTCACAGGATTAAAAAGCGGTTCCATTGACATGTATCCAAGGATCAATTCCACCCAGGCAGCCCAGCTGGCAGATGATCAGGATCTGGAAATTTATGAGGGAGGCATGAATCTGATCCAGGCACTGTACTTAAACAATGGAGAAAAGCCTTTTGATGATGAGAAAGTAAGACAGGCACTGTGCTATGCAGTCAACCGCCAGGAAGTTCTGGACATGATGGCTGACGGCAAAGGCACCATTATTGGCAGCAGTATGTTCCCTGCGTTTGAGAAATATTATATGCCGGAGCTGGTGGACAAATATCCCCAGGATATCCAGAAGGCAAAAGAGCTTCTGGCAGAGGCAGGATACCCCGATGGATTCGATATGACCATCACTGTGCCAAACAACTATCAGCAGCATATCGATACCGCTCAGGTACTGGTAGAACAGCTGAAACAGGTGGGGATCAACGCAGAGATACAGCTGATCGAGTGGGACAGCTGGCTCAGCGACGTCTATGGGGAAAGAAACTTCCAGTCTACAGTAGTGGGTATAGATGCAGCTTATTTAAGCGGAAGGGCGCTTCTGGAACGTTTTACTTCTGATTCCGATAAAAACTTTATTAACTACAGCAATCCGGAGTATGACAGCCTGTATGAGCAGGTGAAGAAAAGCACGGATGAAAGCGAGCAGATCGATCTCTACAAACAGATGGAGACGCTTCTCGCCGATGATGCTGCAAATGTCTACATCCAGGATATGGCGGCAGAAGTTGTTTTAAGAAAGGGCTACGGCGGCTATGTGTTTTATCCGCTCTATGTCCAGGATATGGCTAAAATCTACAAAACAGCGGAATAATAAAAAATCATAAGAAGGAGAAAAAAGAAAATGAAGTATATTGTAAAAAAAGCAGGAACTCTCATTATCACGTTGTTAATTGTCTCTTTTTTATCCTTCTTCGCCTTTTCCATTATTCCGGGAGACGCGGCAAGGTCAAGACTTGGGACAGAAGCAACCCAGGAACAGGTGGAAGCTCTGCAGAAGGAAATGGGGCTGGATAAACCTGTGCTGGTACAGTATGGAAACTGGCTGAAGAACTTTATCACAGGAGATATGGGAGAATCTTACAGCTATTCCATGCCTGTTTCAGATTTATTAAAAGATAAAATTCCCATTACCGTGGCATTAACGCTGCTGTCCTTTTTCCTGATCCTGCTGATATCCATTCCTCTGGGCATTTTTACTGCACAGCATGAAGGTAAATGGCTGGACAGGGCGCTTATGGTACTGAATCAGGTTGTTATGTCCGTGCCCGGGTTTTTCCTGGGAATTCTCATTACCTTTGTATTCGGACTGGTTCTGAAATGGTTTACCCCGGGAGCCTATGTGTCCATTTCTGAGAGCTTCAGCGGATTTCTCAGCTATCTGATCCCTCCCAGTGTGGCGATTGCTCTTCCAAGATGTGCCATGGGGGTGAAGATGCTGCGAAGCTCTGTGATCTCCCAGATGGAAAAAGATTATGTGCGGACCGCACTGGCGCGGGGCAACTCAGGACATCAGGTGATGTACGGACATGTGCTGAAAAATGCGCTTCTTCCTGTACTTACCTTCTGGGGAATGACTATTGCTGACATTGTAGCCAACAGCATCATTATTGAGCAGGTATTTACCATACCGGGAATGGGAAGTCTTCTGATCACTTCCATTTCCAACCGGGATTATCCTGTGGTGCTGGGAATTATTATGTTGATAGCGGCGCTGGTGATTGTGATCAACTTTATTGTAGATATTCTTTACGGAAAGATTGACCCGCGGATCCGGGTGGAACAGTGAGAGGACAGAGAAGATGAAGAAAAAAGAGAAAAATTACAATTTAATCCTGGGTGCTTCTATCGCTCTTTTCATGTTCCTGTTTCTTATGATAGGAGTGTTTTATACACCTTACGATCCAGATGCCATGAGCGGGAGCGCGAAATTTGCCCCCCCGTCTCTTTCCCATATTTTCGGGTGCGATCATTTCGGAAGGGATATTTTCAGCAGAGTGTTAAAAGGTACCGGGACTACTTTTTTTGTGGCATCGGCCACGGTGATCCTGGGCGGAGGCATTGGAATTATTGTTGGAGCTTTCACTGGGTATTTCGGAGGCTGGATCGATGAAGTGCTGATGCGTTTTAATGATGCAGTGGTATCCTTTCCCAATATTCTTCTGGCCCTGGTGTTTATCAGTATCCTGGGACCGGGCAAATACAATGTGATCCTTGCGCTGGCCATTGTTTTTATTCCAAGCTTTGCCAGGATCACCAGAAGTGAATTCTTAAGCCAGAAGGAGATGGACTATGTAAAGAGCGCAAGACTGATGGGTGTTTCTCATCTGCGCATTATGTTTGTCCATATTTTCCCTAATATACTGCCTTCTGTACTGTCTATGGCAGCCATTGGATTTAATAATGCGGTGCTGGCAGAAGCCGGGATGAGTTATCTGGGTATCGGAGTGCAGCCCCCGGATGCTTCCCTTGGCAGGATGCTGTCTGAAACCCAGACGTATCTGATGAATGCGCCCTGGTGTGCCATCTTCCCCGGACTTGCGGTGATCGGACTGGCTTTGGGATTTTCCCTGTTGAGCGACGGACTTTTGAAGAAAGGGGGAAAATGAGATGCTTTTGGAAGTGAAAAATCTGAACATTGAATTTTACGATACAGATCCCCCTGAGAAAGCAGTGAAGGGAATTTCCTTTTCTATGGAGCAGGGAGAAATCCTGGGAATCGTGGGGGAATCCGGTTCCGGAAAAACTCAGACAGCCCTTTCCATCCTGCAGCTTCTGAAAAGTAATTCAGGAATCTCCTCCGGGGAGATACTGTTTAAGGGGAAGAATCTTGCGGGTCTTTCCGGCAGGGAACTTCAGAAAATCAGGGGAAAAGAAATTTCCATGATCTTTCAGGAACCTATGACCTCTTTAAATCCGGTGCTGACAGTAGGCAGACAGGTGGAAGAGGGGCTGAAGCTTCACGGAGAAGGCTTTTCGAAAGAGCAGAGAAAGGCGAAAGCGCTGGATGCCCTTGGAGAGGCGGGGCTTCCTGACCCGGAGGGGATCTATGGAAAATACCCCCACCAGCTTTCCGGCGGGATGCGCCAGAGGGTCATGATCGCTGCAGCTCTGGTGACAGAGCCGGAGCTTCTCATTGCCGATGAACCTACCACAGCTCTGGACGTGACGGTACAGGCACAGATCCTGGAACTTTTAAAGGAAATTAATGCAAAGCACGGAACCTCCATTCTATTTATATCCCATGACCTGGCGGTGATCAGAAAATTATGCGGCAGAGTGTTGGTAATGAATCAGGGAGTGGTGGTAGAAGAAGGGGAAGTCTCCAGAGTTTTTGATCATCCTCAGAAAGACTATACAAAAAAACTTCTTGCGGCGATTCCGGACAGAAGGAGGTCCCTGAGAAAAAGGAGGCGCAGTCAGTGATGAAAAATATACTGGAAGTAAAGCATGTCAGCGCGTCATATAAAGATGGAAAGGAAAAACAGGCTGTTTTAAAAGATATCAGCCTGGAAGTAAGGGAAAACGAGATCCTGGGTCTTGTAGGAGAAAGCGGGTGCGGGAAATCCACCCTTTCAAAAGTGATCCTGGGATTTGTGAAACCTTCTCAGGGAGAAGTGCTCCATTACACGAAAATGCCCCAGATGGTTTTCCAGGATCCCTTTTCTTCCCTGAATCCGAAGAAGAAAGTGGGATGGATCCTGGAAGAACCTTTGAGGATGCAGAAAGTCCCCTCACGGGAAAGAAAAGAGAGAGTGATTTCCATGGCGGAAAAAGTAGGGCTTACCAGAGAAATGCTGGACCGCCGCCCGGGAGAATTAAGTGGAGGACAGAGGCAGAGAGTCAGTATAGCCACAGCCCTGATCCAGGGTTCCCGCTTCCTGATCGCTGATGAGCCGGTATCTGCTCTGGATGTGACCATTCAGAGACAGATCATGGAACTAATGGTACAGCTTCAGGAGGAGACAGGGATTTCCATTCTTTTTATTTCTCACGATCTGAATGTTATTTACCAGATGTGTGACCGGGTGCTGGTAATGAAGGATGGGAAGATTGAGGAAGAAGGGGAGACAGAAGAATTATTTGAGAATCCAAGATCAGAATATACCAAAGAATTGCTGAAGGCAGCACCGTAAGAGCGGCGCTGGTGAAGGGGATGTCATGAAGATGTAATTTCAGTGACACCCCCTTTTCTTTTGGCTCAGGTAAAAGCCTTACTCCGTTATCTCATAGCAAAAGATCGATGAGATTTTCATAAATATCCTGACTTTTTTCTTTCCAGTTGACGCAGACCGCAGAAGCTGCATCTTCTGTAGGTACGGCAATAGTAAGATCTACCAGGGAAAATTCATTTCTTTTCAGAGTGCACCGCACCTGGTAGCCCTCTACTTCACTTTCATAATAATCGGCCACAGCAGAAAGTTCTTCCCGCATCTGGATCACATTTTCTTTAAAAAACACGGAGATATCATCCTTGATACCATCGGAAATCTGGTCTTCGAAGTAGGAAAGCGTCTGCCTTCCGGACGGAGTGATCTTATAATAAGAAGAATTCCGCACAGTAGAAGCCTCAATGAGTTTGGAATCAATCAGCTCTGAGATTGCCTGCTGAAGATGAAAATAGGTTGTGTAGCCTTTGTCCAGTACGAAACCGGAAATCTGGGCGTTGGTCAGGGGGAAATCCACCTTTTCCAGCATATACAAAATAATCAGCTTATATAATGTCAGCGGTTCTGCCATGATTTGATACCTCCTCATACAATTTTCCCTGCCATGCATTTCGAACTTTGCATTCATGGTGCAGGGTATTCAACACGGTTTTTTTCGCACTGCTCCACAGCGGGGCAATGAGAAGATCTTTTGGACCGTCTCCGGTGAGCCTGTGGACTACAATGTCGGGAGAAAGATGCTCCAGGCAGTCGATCACCAGATCAATATATTCCTCCATAGTATATACCTGAAAGTTTCCTGCCAGATAATCTGTCGCCAGGTCTGTTCCTTTTAAAACGTGGAGAAGCTGCAGCTTGATTCCCTGAATATCCATGTGATTCAAATAGGATATAGTTTCCAGGTTATCTGTACGAGTCTCCCCCGGCAGCCCTAGAATTGTGTGGACAATAACTTCCAGATTTCTTTTTCTCAGATTTTTCACAGCTTCATCAAAACAGGAGAGGGGATAACCTCTTCGGATATATGCTGCAGTTCTTTCGTGTATGGTCTGAAGCCCCAGTTCCACCCACACAGGTTTTTTTTCGTTCAGTTCTTCCAGAAGATCAAGAACTTCTTTTCCCAGGCAGTCCGGACGGGTGCCGATGGAAAGGGCTGCGATATCTGGATGAGAAATCGCCTCAGTATAGATTTCTCTCAGATAAGAAACCGGTGCATAGGTGTTGGTGTATGCCTGAAAATAGGCGATAAAGCAAGAGGCATTTCGTTTTGTTCTCAGGCGCTCCGCCTGTTTCTCAATCTGCATGGTAATGCTGTCTCTTTTGTCTCCCGCGAAATCTCCGGAACCTCCTGCACTGCAGAAAATGCAGCCCCGGTTTCCAAGAGTTCCGTCCCGGTTGGGGCATGTCATGCCTCCGTTTAATGCAACCTTGTATACCTTTTGAGAGAATCTCTCTTTCAGCATAAAATCAAAAGAGTAGTAAGGTTTTCCGTTCCAGTTTCTCATAACATACCCTTTCTGTAAGTATTTTTTGAAAAATTCCCATGACAGTATCATAACATCTGAAAAAAATTTTTACAAGTTTTCCATTCTGTTTTCTTTGTTTAAGGATTTCCTGTAAGCCATAGGGGAGCAGCCTTTAAAACGGCGGAATACTTTGGCATAGTAATTAGAGTCGCCGAATCCGCATCGTTCCGCTGTTTCTTTGACAGAATACTGACCGTCGCCTAAAAAGCCAAGGCTTTTCTCTATCCGGTATTTCAGGATAAAATCAAACAGTGAAGTTTTCATATATCGCTTAAAAAGCCGGCTGCACTCTGACCGGCACAAATGAATATGTTTTGCGATTTCTTCCAGAGTCAGAGGAGAAGCATAATGAATTTCTATATAGGTGAGAATTTCCCGGATCCGTTCATAGTCCCGCCGGTCCCTTCCGCTCACAGGAACTTCTGACCGGCTGTGGAGATAAAGAAGCTTCCAGAACCGATTGAGAGCGCACTGGATATCCAGTTCTCTGGTCCCGCCAGTTTCCCGGTCCAGAAGAGCCAGCTGTTCTATGAGGTTTACTGCGTCTGTGTGCCAGTCTGAAGTCAGATCAAAGAACACTGCAGGCATGGAAAAGTTCTGGAGTACAGGCATCACATAATTGAAATACAGGGCGCTGTTCTCAGAGCCGTAGATCAGTCTTGGGTCGAAGGTCACTGCTGTATAGGTACAGTCCTGATCCTGATACATAGAACCGGAATGAAGCACAGAAGAATTGCAGAAGAGCCCCTGTCCCCGGCGAAGGTGATACCAGCGGTCATTGACCTGATAATCCATTTCTCCGTAGGTGATAAGAGTCAGTTCAATCTCTGTATGCCAGTGCCAGAGAAAGGAACCCTGCTCATATCCGGACAGACGTTCATGGCTGACTAAAAATGGAAAAGAATCATTTCCGTGTTTTTTCAGTTCTTTTTGAAATTGATTGGTAATGATCTGCATAAAAATGCCTCCGTTTTAAAGGAAAATACTCTCCGCCTTCAGCGTAAGAAGGAGTCCATATATGAAGAAGGCGGCCTTTGCCTCCAGTATAGCACAGAGAGAAAAACGGGAAAAGAAAAAACGCAATATATTCCCTATAATGCGCATATTAATCAAGGAAATTTATAAAAAAATCAATATAATAGATATCAGAAATAAGAGTTCGGCGAAAGGAGATAAAAATTATGAGATTACCCAAAACAGAGGTACTGGAAAAGATTTATGGAGAAAGCCGGGAAAGCCGGGAAAGATTTGAAAGCCTGGCAAAGAATTTTAAAGAGAATTTTCAGAAAGAAGAGATGGAGTTTTTTACCGCACCGGGAAGAACAGAGATCGTAGGAAACCACACAGACCACAACGGAGGGAAGATTCTTGCTGCCAGCATTGATATGGATACCATCGGCGCTGCTTATCCAAATGGTACAGACACTGTGCGCATCATCAGTGAAGGTTATGGAAGAGCCGTGGAAGTACGCGTGGCTGATGCGGAAAAGACAGATAAAATGAAAGGAACCCTTTCTCTTACTGCAGGCATGATCGACGGGGCATTAAAGAGAGGGTTTCATGTTCGGGGATTTGATCTGTATGTATCTACAAAAGTGATCAGCTCTGCAGGCGTAAGCTCTTCTGCTTCTTTTGAAATGCTTGTGTGCAGCGTCATAAATTATTTCTTCAATGATTCCAAAATGGACTGCGCAGACTATGCCCGCATCGGACAGTATGCAGAAAATCATTTCTGGAATAAATCCTCAGGTCTGATGGACCAGATGGCATGCGCTGCAGGCGGCGCCATTCTCCTGGATTTCTCAGACGGAGTTAAATACCAGACAGCAGATTTTTCTTTTGATAAAATGGGCTGTGATCTGGTGATCGTGAATACAGGAAAAGGACATGCTGATCTGAGTGACGAGTATTCTGAAATTCCTCAGGAGATGAAGGAGATCGCCAAGGAACTGGGAGTTTCCACACTTTGTGAAAGCACAGAAGAAAAGCTGGTGGAAAAGATCCTTGCAGGAGAAATTCATGTGGAAAATGACCGTGCCATCCTGCGCGCCCTTCATTTCTATGAAGAAAACAGGCGTGTGGAGAAGGCGGCAGAGGCAGTGAAAGAAAATGATAAAGAGACTCTTCTTGCTGTAATAAAAGAGTCCGGGGAATCCTCCTGGAAGTGGCTTCAGAACTGTGTATCACGTTCTGATTATAATGACCAGCGAGTTGCTCTCACACTGGCTATGACAGAGCTGTTCCTGAAGAAAAAGAACAGAGGCTGCTGCCGTGTCCACGGAGGAGGATTCGCAGGTGTTATCATGTGCGTAACGGAAAAAGAGGATACGCAGGAATATATATCCTACATTTCCCGGCTGGCTGGAAAAGAAAATGTATATCCAATGAGAATCAGAAGCACAGGAGCTTCTCACATAGAAAAGGAATAAAAGATCCTGAAACCTGCGTTGACAAAAAAACAGGTCCATGGTATGGTTTTTTATATCGGAGACAGGGTTTTGTACATAACTATGTTTAGATAGAGAACTACGAAAGATGCAGGAGAAAATATGAAAAAACATATCAGGAAAAAAGCAGCGGTAAGTATCTTGTGCACAGCAGTCCTTATGGGCTCCGGCTGCGGCCTGAGTGATGCTTCCGGGGAGCCGAAGACTCTGGAGAGAGGCACGCTGAAGGTAGGAATGGACCTGAATATCAAGCCTATGTGTTATCTGTCAGAGGATGCTGATCAGCCGGCAGGTTTTGATGTGGAGCTGGCACAGGCAGTGGCAGAGGAAATGGACTTGGAACTTGAGATTATTGATACTTCAGAAGAGAATCTGCTGAAATCTCTGGACGCGGATCTGTATGACTGTGTCATCTCCGCCGTAGGGACCGCCCAGTGGAACAAAACTCATTATTCTTATACAAGAAGTTATGCGGATATTGCTTCCGTAAAAGATCAGATCGAGGGGGAAAGCCAGTATACAGAACTTGCTGTATTTACAAAAAAAGGCAGCGGTCTGAGAGAAAATCTGGATGCAGAGCTGGAAAAACTTCTAAAAAACGGAAAGGTAAAAGAGATTTCAGAGAAATATTTCCAACAGGATATCTCCGCTGAAACAGAATAAGGAGAGAGGCGCAGCGGTGCACATGCTGTCTCAGGAAGAAAGAAAAAGAAGAAAAAACATAGGGCATAATGTCCATGTTTTTTCTTCTTTTTTGTCTAAAATGACAGCTTCTTTTTTTTGAAAAAAGCTTGATTTTTTAGAATGCAGATGTTAGCATAAGTATATAGTTTAATGGCTAAACTAAGTAAGGGGGGTTCTGTTTACAATGAAAATTTTAAAGGTGACTGATCCGGAATTCAGTGCCTACGGAAAAGTAGTAGAAGGCATTGATGTCACAGAATTGCTGGAAGTTTTAAAGGAGACACCTCAGCCGGATAATGTAGTCTATGTGCCGTCAGATGAGAGGCTGGAGGCGTGCGGCTGTATAGAGAAGATCGCCTATAGTCTGTACGGAGGGATGCCCATTCAGGCAGGTTACTGCAACGGGGATAATTACCTGTTAAATGCAGTAGAGTATCACAGAGACTCCGAGGTAAATGTAGCCCAGACAGATATGATCCTGATTCTTGGAAAAGAGCAGGATATAGAACCTGATTATACCTATGATACTGGGAAGATGGAAGCATTTTTAGTCCCTGCAGGAACAGTGATTGAAGTGTATGCGACTACGCTCCATTACGCTCCCTGCAATGCAAATGGAAATAAATTCCGCGCAGCGGTTATTCTTCCAAAGGGAACGAATACAGAAGCACCCTCAGCGCAGAAAAATATTTCGGAAGATAAGCTCCTTTTTGCAAGAAATAAATGGCTCATTGCTCATGAGGAAGCACAGATTGAAGGTGCCTTTGTGGGATTAAAGGGAGAAAACCTTTCTGTGAAATAAGTTTTTCAGAACAAAATGAAAATAAATTTCAATTATATTTTATAAAAGATCAAGGAGGAAGAATCATGAATTTATCAAACATGCCGGAATTAAAACTGGGTATCGTGGCTGTAAGCCGTGACTGTTTTCCGATGACACTTTCAGAATCAAGAAGAAAGGCTGTAGTAGAAGCATATAAGGGAGAAATCTACGAATGTCCTACCGTGGTAGAAAGTGAGAAGGACATGCAGAAAGCCCTTGCAGAAGTAAATGAAGCCGGCTGTGACGCTCTGGTAGTTTATCTTGGAAATTTTGGTCCGGAAACCGCAGAGACTCTTCTGGTAAAATACTTCGACGGACCTTGTATGGTAGTTGCGGCAGCAGAAGAAGGAAATCTGGTACAGGGAAGAGGAGACGCATACTGCGGTATGTTAAATGCCAGCTACAATCTGAAACTGCGTAATTTAAAGGCATATATCCCGGAATATCCTGTGGGTACAGCTGAGGAAGTTGCTGAAATGATCACTGAATTTGTGCCGGTAGCACGTGCCATTGTGGCAGTAAGAAATTTAAAGATCATCAGCTTCGGACCGCGTCCTCAGGATTTCCTGGCATGCAATGCACCCATTAAGAGACTGTATGATCTGGGTGTAGAGATTGAAGAGAATTCTGAACTGGATTTATTTGAGGCATTTCATAAACATGCTGGTGACCAACGTATTCCGGGCATTGTAGAGGAAATGAAAAAAGAATTGGGTGAAGGCAATAAGAAACCGGAGATCCTGCCGAAACTCGCTCAGTATGAGATTACCTTATTAGACTGGGTGCAAGCACATAAAGGTTCCAGAAAATATGTGACTCTCACAACAAAATGCTGGCCTGCGTTCCAGACACAGTTCGGATTTGTTCCGTGTTATGTAAACAGCCGACTGACAGACAGAGGAATCCCGGTTTCCTGTGAAGTAGATATCTGGGGAACTTTAAGCGAATATATCGGTACTGTGATCAGCCAGGACACCGTAACACTTCTGGATATCAATAATACCGTTCCGGCTTCTATTTATAACAGTGAGATCAAAGGAAAATATAATTATACACAGAAAGATACATTCATGGGATTCCACTGCGGAAATACGGCAGCCAGCAAGCTGACTTCCTGCACTATGAAGTATCAGATGATCATGGCAAGGAATCTGCCGGAAGAGGTGACACAGGGAACTCTGGAGGGAGATATCGTTCCCGGAGATATCACATTCTACCGTCTGCAGAGCACTTCTGACTGCAAACTGCGTGCTTATATCGCCCAGGGAGAGGTTCTGCCTGTAGCAACACAGAGCTTTGGCGGCATCGGTATCTTTGCTATTAATGAAATGGGACGTTTCTACCGCCATGTACTGGTGGAGAAAAATTATCCCCATCACGGAGCAGTAACCTTCGGACATCACGGAAAAGCTTTATATGAAGTATTTAAATATCTGGGAGTTGAAGTAGGAGAAATTAATTACAACCAGCCCAAGGGCGTTTTATATCCGACAGAAAACCCATTTGCATAACAAGGAGAAGAAAGATGTTATACATAGGTGTTGATTTAGGAACCTCAGCCGTGAAGCTGCTGCTTATGGACGGGGAGGGCAAGATTCAGAAAATCGTATCCAGAGAGTATCCTCTGTCTTTCCCCCGTCCAGGCTGGTCAGAACAGAATCCGGAAGACTGGTGGGAGCAGAGCCTTCAGGGAATCAGAGAGCTGATTTCCCAATGTGATAAATCCCAGATTGCCGGCATCAGTTTCGGTGGACAGATGCACGGACTGGTTATCCTGGATGAGAATGACCAGGTCATCCGTCCCGCCATTTTATGGAATGACGGAAGGACAGGAAAAGAAACAGACTATCTGAATCAGGTGATCGGAAAAGAAAAACTTTCTCAGTACACAGCAAACATTGCTTTTGCAGGCTTTACGGCGCCCAAGATCCTTTGGGTAAAGGAAAATGAGCCTGAGAACTTCAAAAAAATCAAGAAGATCATGCTTCCTAAGGACTACCTTGCTTACAGACTGTCCGGCACGCACTGCTGCGATATGTCAGATGCTTCCGGTATGCTGCTTTTAGATGTAAAGAATCGCTGCTGGTCCAAAGAAATGCTGGAGATCTGTGGAATTAGAGAAGAACAGATGCCCACACTTTTTGAAAGCTATGAGACTGTGGGAACGCTGAAATCAGATCTTGCCCAGGAACTGGGGATTCCGGTCTCCTGCAAGATCGTGGCGGGAGCAGGAGATAATGCGGCGGCAGCTGTGGGAACAGGGACAGTGGGAAACGGCATGTGCAATATTTCTCTGGGTACCAGCGGAACTATTTTCATATCCAGTAAAGAGTTCAGTGTTGACCCAAACAATGCTCTTCACGCATTTGCCCATGCAGACGGCAGTTACCATCTCATGGGTTGTATGCTCAGTGCGGCTTCCTGCAATAAATGGTGGATGGATGAGATTATCGGAACGAAAGATTACGCCGGAGAACAGGCAAAGATTACAAGACTGGGAGAGAATAATGTCTTTTTCCTTCCCTATCTCATGGGAGAGCGTTCCCCACACAACAATCCAAATGCCAGGGGAACCTTTATCGGTCTGACTATGGACAGCACCCGTGCGGATATGACACAGGCGGTTTTGGAAGGCGTTGCTTTTGCTATCCGGGATTCCTTTGAAGTGGCAAAATCTCTGGGGATTAAAATTGAGAGGACAAAGATCTGCGGCGGCGGAGCTAAAAGTCCTCTGTGGAAAAAAATGATCGCTAACATTCTGAATATCAAGGTGGATGTGATCGAATCCGAGGAAGGACCTGCCTTGGGCGGCGCTATGCTGGCAGCAGTGGCAAATGGTGAATTTGCATCTGTGGAGGAAGCAGCAGCAAAGATCGTAAAAGTCATCGATACAGTAGAGCCGGAACCGGAACTGGCGGAAAAATATGAAGAGAAATATAGAAAATTTGCAAAGATTTATCCTGCGGTAAAAGATTTGTTTGACGAAATTATCTGATATACCAGACAACAGCGGCAGAGCCGGCGATTATGCGCCTGTTCTGCCGTTTTTCTATGAAAACAGGTTCCTGGTTTTATAAAAATGAAAGGCTGCCCGTCTTGTAGCGGAAAGAAAAATGTATTAAAATGATGGCGGAGATAATCAGAAAAGTTATCTTATAGAAAAATGATTGACAGAAGGAGAGAAATATGGATCAGAAAAAAGAACAGCTTGAATTTTTAGATATTCTTCGGTGGGCAGCTATTGCCATGGTGGTTATGATTCATGTTGTCTCCGGTGTGGCGGACACCATATCCGGTGAGATGACACAGAACCAGATTGTTGTTTATGAAACTGTAAAAAATATGATGACTGCAGGTGTTCCAATTTTTCTTATGATTTCAGGGGCATTGTTTTTAGCTCCTGAAAAGGAAATTACCTTAGGAAGAATGCTGAAGCATTATGTGAGAAGGATTCTCCTGGCACTGCTGATCTTCGGAACAGTATTTGCGGTCATGGAGCTGATCATGACAGAGCGGACTTTTTCTCCGGGGATGTTGGGGAAAGGGTTTTTTATGACACTTGAGGGGAACACCTGGGCGCATATGTGGTATTTGTATGAATTGATCGGGCTGTATCTCGCAACACCTTTTTTGAAAATACTTATTTCCTGCGGCGGGAAAAAGCTTTTGGAGTATGGACTGATCCTGGGTTTTTTATTCAGCAGCATCTTTCCTTTTGCAGAGCAGTTTACAAAATTTCATTTAGGATTTACCTATCCTTTCACAGGAATTTATCTGTTCTATTACGTACTGGGGTATTATCTCAGGAAATATGCAAAAATCGAGAGAAAGTTTGCGGCATCGACAGCTGTTGTTTCGGGGATAATTTTGCTGGTTAACGGACTTTTTCTCCAGCTGTTTTCTGTTTCTTATGATTCACCCTGGATTGTCCTGCTGGCAGCAGGATTGTTTCTGACAGCTTCCGGGACAAAGATTCACGTGCCCTGGCTTTCTGCCCATCGAGGTCTGTGCTTCGGAATTTATCTGGTCCATCCGGTATTTTTAAATTTTTTCTATAAATTTTTGCATATCACCCCACTGAAGCTGGGATATGCAGGAATCCTGCTTTTCTGGATGTTTACATTTTTACTTTCCGCCCTGGCGGCGCAGATCATGCAGATGATTCCTCCTCTGAAAAAATACGTAGTTTAGTTATAGAAAGGTAGAGAAAAGATCATGAGAGATATTCTAGATGTACACACCCACACGCTGGCAAGCGGACATGCATACAATACCATCAAGGAAATGGCAAAAGCGGCTTCGGAAAAAGGATTAGAGCTTTTGGGGATTACGGAACATGCTATGGCAATGCCGGGAGCACCTCATATTTTTTATTTTGAAAATTTAAAAATGCTGGACAGGGAAATGTACGGCATCCAGCTTTTATTCGGCGCGGAAGTGAACATCATGGACAGTAAAGGAACTCTAGATATGCCGGAGCATGTTCTGAAAAGCATGGATATCACAGTGGCAAGTCTGCACATTCCCTGTATGAAGCCGGGGACAAGAGAGGAGAATACCAATGCTTATCTGGAAGTTATGAAAAATCCCTGGGTAAATATCATCGGACATCCGGATGATGGAAGATATCCAGTGGATTACCTGGCTCTTGTACAGGGGGCAAAGGAGCATGGCGTACTTTTGGAGGTGAACAACAACTCCCTTGATCCCAGAGGAAACCGCAGAGGCGGTCCTGAAAATGTAAGAACTATGCTGAAATACTGTATGGAATATCAGGTACCGGTAGTTCTTGACAGTGATGCCCATGTAGATACTTTGGTGGGATTCCATAAATATGCATGGGAAATACTGGAAGAAACGAATTTCCCGGAGGAACTGGTTGTCAACAGAAGCACGGAAGAACTGAAAAAGTTCCTGCACAGAATATAATCTGACACATGCTTAATAAAAAGAAGGAAAATAGTACGCAGATTCTGTAAGAATAGGAAAGAAGACGTATAAAAAGATACTTGGGAAGTTCTACAAATGAGAAATTTATAAAAATTTTATAATTTATTGTGGAAAAGTGGAAGTCTCTTCTTTACTTTAAGATTTTACTGTGCTAATATATATGTGAGTGATGGGAGGTATAACTGATAAAGAGACGTAGCGTTAATGCGTTAATATAGAGATCAGTTCTAATCTTTCATTGCAGTGTGGCTGAAAACACAAGAAGAATTTTCAGAAATATTTTTGGGTGCATAGTAAAATGTAAGGAGATTAAGTGATGAGCAAAAAAATTCATACAGAAGCAGTAGATTCCTTATTTGATGCTGTTCTGAGTTTGAAAAACAGAGAAGAGTGTTATCTTTTTTTTGAAGATGTATGTACAGTCAATGAAATTTTATCCTTATCTCAGCGTTTTGAAGTTGCAAAAATGCTGAAGGAGAAAAAGACTTATCTGGAAATTTCAGAAAAGACAGGAGCTTCCACAGCAACGATCAGCCGGGTAAACAGAAGCCTGAATTATGGAAATGACGGATATGATATGGTGTTTGAAAGACTGGAAGCAGAGAAAGAGTAAAATATTAAGACTCCCCTCTAAAAAATAGAAAACAGGAGAAGATACAGAATTGCAGATCAAGCAGTCTGTGTCTTTTCCTGTTTTTACATTTAGGATTTTTTCTTTCCATCTTTTGAATTTTCCGGTTTCGGCATCTGGTCGATCAGATTTTCGATCACCTGTTTTTTCACATATACATCAAAGCTGAGCATACAGATAAAAGCAAACTGTCTGAGAAATTCTTTCTCCGTTTCATCTGCCTGAGAAAAGGCATCACATGCCTGTCCGAATTTTTTTGTGATATCCTTCTTAAAAGGCTCGATCTGTTCCAGTTCCAATCGCATAATTTCCTCATAAACTTCTGTCAGGGAAATACTGCCGTCTCCGGGAAAGAAATGTTCTGCAATGGGATCCAGCAGAGTCTGGATATCGTTGATCGAGAGAATACTCTTGAAATAATAAATAAAAGTAAGCATAAGAATATGCTCTTTCGAATATTTCTTTTTTACAGGCGCAGGCAGAAGATGATTTTTGGCATAATTGTTGATCATTGTCTTGGTGAGAACTTTGTCCTCATCATAGCGTTTGGAAGAAGCCATATGGCTTTCCATAAAGGTTGTAACCTGGTCCATATATAAATCAATGCCGGGTATTTCCTCCGGTTTAATATAATCAATGCGGGAAATACTGGATAGGATACTGTTTAAAATATCTTTTGTATCTATAGTCATTTCATCACCTCTACGCCCTATTATATAGTTTTAAAAACTATTTGTAAAGAGGGGATTTTTGCTTTGGAAAGTCTTGCGCCGGGATAAAAACTTATGATATATTGTAAGAACAAATGTTTTGTACAGAGGAATTTCAGCCCTTATATAAGGGCTGAATGATGGAGGATTAGAACATGAGCATTTACGATACATTGAACCATGAGCAGCAGGAGGCAGTGTTTCAAACAGAAGGACCTGTATTGATTCTTGCCGGTGCGGGATCAGGGAAGACCAGGGTGCTGACACACAGGATTGCCTATCTGATTGAAGAAAAAGGGGTGAATCCCTGGAATATCATGGCGATTACTTTTACCAACAAGGCAGCAGGAGAAATGCGGGAACGTGTGGACAAGATTGTAGGATTCGGTGCAGAAAGTATCTGGGTATCTACTTTTCATTCCAGCTGCGTGAGGATTCTCAGAAGGTTTATCGACCGGCTGGGCTATGATAATAATTTTACTATTTACGATACCGACGACCAGAAATCCTTGATGAAGGATATCTGCAAAAGGCTGGAAATTGATACCAAGGTATATAAGGAAAGAGCTATTCTTGCGGCAATCTCCTCTGCAAAAGACGAGCTGGTAAGCCCGGAGGAATACGAACTTAATTCCATGGCCGATTTTTCTAAAAAGAAGATCGCTCTTGCTTATAAAGAGTATCAGAAAGAACTGAAGAAAAACAATGCTCTGGATTTTGACGATCTCATCGTAAAAACAGTGGAACTTTTTCAGTCCTGCCCGGACGTTCTGGAGTATTACCAGGAACGGTTTAAGTATATTATGGTGGACGAATACCAGGATACCAATACCGCCCAGTTTAAGTTTGTAAGCCTTCTGGCGTCAAAGTACAGAAATCTGTGTGTGGTAGGTGATGATGACCAGTCCATCTACAAATTCAGGGGAGCCAACATAGGAAATATCCTGGGATTTGAAAAGGTTTTTCCGGATGCCACGGTCATCCGGCTGGAACAGAATTACCGTTCTACTCAGAATATTCTCAATGCTGCTAACGAAGTGATCAAAAACAACATGGGAAGGAAGAAGAAAACTCTCTGGACAGAAAATCAGGAAGGTGAAAAAATTCATTTCCGCCAGTTTATGAATGCTTATGAGGAAGCAGAATATATTGTAGGAGACATCAGCAAAAAAGTGAGAGAACATGACGGTGATTATAAAGATTTCGCGATTCTTTACAGAACAAATGCCCAGTCACGTCTGTTTGAAGAGAAAATGCTGATGGCAAACATTCCATATAAATTGGTAGGCGGCGTTAATTTCTACGCCAGAAAAGAAATCAAGGATCTGCTTTCCTATCTGAAAACTGTGGATAACGCCAGAGATGATCTTGCTGTGCGCAGGATCATCAATGTTCCGAAAAGGGGAATCGGTGCTACTACACTGACCCGGGTACAGGATTATGCAGTGCAGAATGCCGTCAGTTTTTACGATGCATTAAAAGAAGCGTCTCAGATTCCTTCGCTGGGAAGAGCTGCCGCCAAGGTGGAGCCTTTTGTGACTTTTATTCAGACACTGAGAAGCAAATCAGAGTATCTTTCTCCCTCTCAGCTTTTAAAGGAGATCATTGAAGAGACCGGATATGTGACAGAGCTTCAGGCCGAAGGAACAGAAGAGGCTGAGGCAAGGATTGAAAACATTGATGAATTGATTACTAAGGTTGTTACTTATGAGGAGGAAAATGAGGAACCTACGCTGTCTGGATTTCTGGAAGAGGTGGCTTTGGTTGCTGATATCGATTCCGTGGACGGGGATGACAATCAGGTGCTCCTTATGACCTTACACAGTGCAAAAGGGCTTGAGTTCCCATATGTTTATCTCGCGGGTATGGAAGACGGTATTTTCCCCAGCTATATGACTATCACTGCAGATGACCCCACAGAAATCGAGGAGGAAAGGCGTCTGTGCTACGTGGGGATCACAAGAGCGATGAGGGATCTTACGCTGACTTGTGCCCAGCAGCGAATGATACGGGGAGAGACTCAGTATAATAAAGTTTCCAGATTTATCAAAGAAATTCCACGGGAACTGGTGGAGCTGGGAAGAGAGTTTCAGGAGAAGAAATTAAAAGAAATTCCTCTTCCGACTTCTTTCCAGCAGATGAAACAGGCATTCAGACAGCCTGCCTTTGTTCCTAAACAGTTTGAGGTGAAAAAGGCAGAAGGGCTGGATTACCAGGTGGGAGATACAGTCAGACACATTAAATTCGGTGTGGGTGTAGTGACGGATATCACAGAAGGCGGAAGGGACTATGAAGTCACTGTCAATTTTGATAAGGCTGGTATAAAGAAAATGTTTGCGTCCTTTGCAAAATTGAAGAAAGTTCAGTGATGCTGGGGAAGAGGTGCAGGCGGAGCTGAGAAGAGCTGTCTGTCTGCAGACGGAAAACATGGAAAATAAATAATTTCTGAAAATTGAAAGAAAGGATAGTAAAAATTCTTTTACGGTGGTATAATAGATTGTATCAGAATAGGCGCTGAAAAATACAGCAGCGATATTTTGCAGGGGACCTGTAAAAAGAGAGGAAGGTGCAGACTATATGAACCGTATTGATGATTTAATTACAGCATTACAGAAAAAAGAGGACGAAAGGAATAAGAATACCATATTATGGATTCTGGCAATCATCGGCGCAGTTGCAGCAGTAGCAGGAATCGCATACGCAGTTTACCGCTTCTTTACTCCTGATTATCTGGAAGATTTTGAAGAGGATTTCGATGAAGATTTCGACGATTATTTCGAAGATGAGGATGAAGAAGAGGATAAATAGTCGGAAGCGGGCTTTCGATGATCAGGAATAAAACAGCAATAAGGAGCTTCGGGAAACCGGGGCTTCTTTTTCTGTAAGGGTGTCCGGCAGAACAAAAGATGGGGAAGATATTTTGAATTGTTGATTAAGAAAGGGAAGAAAGTTTTGAAGAAAGGTGAAATTTACGAGGGAATCATAGAAAAAGTGGATTTTCCAAATAAGGGAAGAGTCTATGTGGAGAACAGGATTGTTACAGTAAAGAACGGAATTCCCGGGCAGAAAGTCAGGTTTGTGATCAATAAGAAAAAAGGGACCAGGCTGGAGGGAAGGCTCCTGGAAGTGCTGGAAAAATCGCCGGAGGAGGTAAGAGAACCGTTATGCAGTATTTTTCCGGCATGCGGCGGCTGTATGTACCAGACCATGTCATATGAGTCTCAGCTGAAAATGAAAGCAGAACAGATTAAAAAGCTGCTGGACAGTGCATTGGTTAAAGGCGGTCAGATTGATTCAGAGGGGAATCCGGACTATATTTTTGAAGGAATTAAAGGAAGTCCTCAGGAATTTGCATATCGAAATAAAATGGAATTTTCTTTTGGAGATGAATATAAAGACGGACCTCTTTCTTTGGGGCTTCACAAAAAGGGAAGTACTTATGACGTCCTGACAGCGGCAGACTGTAAGCTGGTGCATGCGGATATGACGAAAATCCTCACCTGTGTTCTGGATTACTGCAGAGAGCAGGGATTTACTTATTATCGGAAAATGCAGCATGTGGGATTTCTGCGTCATCTGCTGTTGAGAAGGGGCAACACCACAGGGGAAATCCTTGTAAATCTGGTTACGACAAGTCAGGAAAATCCTGATTTTTCAGATTTGACAGAAAGACTGTGTGCTCTTCCCCTTCAGGGAAAGATTGTAGGATTTCTTCATATTGTTAATGATTCCCTCTCTGACGTGGTGAGAAGTGATGAGACCAGGCTTTTGTATGGACAGGATTATTTTTATGAAGAAATTCTGGGGCTGAAATTTAAAATTACTCCATTTTCCTTTTTCCAGCCTAATTCTTATGGGGCAGAAGTGCTTTACGGAACTGCAAGAGATTATATCGGAGATACCAAAGATATGACGGTGTTTGATCTTTACAGCGGTACAGGGACGATTTCGCAGATTCTGGCTGAGGTAGCGAAGGAGGTTATCGGAGTTGAGATCGTAGAAGAGGCTGTGGAAGCAGCGAAAGAGAATGCGGAACTGAATGGAATCTCAAACTGCAGCTTCCTTGCCGGGGATGTACTGAAAGTGCTGGATGAGATCCGGGAAAAACCGGATTTTATCGTGCTGGATCCTCCAAGGGACGGGATCCATCCCAAGGCGCTTCCCAAGATCATTGAATATGGAGTGGATAAGCTGGTGTATATTTCCTGCAAACCTACCAGTCTGGCGCGTGATCTGGAGATGTTTCTGGCCGGAGGATACCGCGTAGTGAAAGCGTGCTGTGTGGATCAGTTCTGCCAGACGGTTCACTGTGAAGTCGTCACATTATTGGAGAGAGTAGGAAAGTGAGAGAAATTTCGTGTATGAAGGAACAAAGGCTATTTGATGTCCAATATTTATCACTGAGAGTTTCTTTGATTTCCATGAATCGCGCGGAACTGCCGCCCTATCTGGGGTCTGCATTAAGAGGGGTGATCGGACAAGCGCTATATCGAACGGATAAAAAGACGTTTGATTTCCTATACAAAAATGGCGAAAACAGCGGAGAGAAACAGGATATTGTAAAGCCGTATATGATTGTTCCGCCAGTGGCATGTACAGACAAAAGGATAGTCAGGCAGGGCGAGATATTAAATTTTGGAATTGTGCTTTTGGGAGAAGCAGTAAAATATGCCTTTCCTTTAACAAGGGCTTTACAGGGAATCTATCAGTATGGGCTGGGTGCAAAGAGATATCCGTTTGTTTTAACCCAGATTATCAATGATATGGACCAAAGGATCCTCTGGAGAAAAGAAATTTATTATAGGGAAGGTGCCAATGCATCCATGATTCCATGCCATAGACTGTCCTGCGCTGCAGGCGCAGTGATCCGGCTGTGTACCCCGCTTCGGATCCTCCGCGGCGGTCAGCTGTTGGAAAGTATTTCATTTCAAACACTTATCCGAAATATTATAAACCGAATAAGAAGGATAACAGAACGATATGGGGGCTGGGTAGACAGAGGGGAAGCTGAGAAAATCCAGATACTTGCAGCGGAGATTAAAACTGTGAAAGAAGATCTGAAAATGGAACCTCTGCAGAGATATTCCAACCGTCTGCATGACAAAATGGACTTTAGCGGACTGATGGGAGAGATAGAATATGAAGGAAATCTCACCCCGTTTATCCCCTGGTTATCTGCCGCGCAGATCTTACATATTGGGCGCAATACAACCTTTGGTATGGGGAGAATAGAGGTATATTTCTACTAGAATTTTCTGTGTGCAGAAGATAGGTACAGCAGATACAGAAATTTTGTCAAGCTTAATTGCGCTGCTGGTATTTAAAAGGAAAATATGATTTTTACCACACAGATTATATTGGCTTTTTTAAATGGGAGCAAAAAATGTATTTTGGGAAGTCAGATAAACGGATAAGGCATAAGTGCGGATGTTAAGTAACCATAAATTCCTGGGGGATTCGCACCGGAATATAGATAACAGTATGGAGTATGGGAAAGAAAAATTATAAGAAAAACTTGTATAAGAGGAATGAGATTGGTATAATTGACTAAAAAGGTGAAATCATACAGGGAATAATTATCAAATATTGCTGTCGCTCCATTACGTGGAGCGTGAATTGAAACATGAAACATTTCATGGGATTCTGCAACCAGGCAGTCGCTCCATTACGTGGAGCGTGAATTGAAACATACAATATAAACACCTCCATCCATTAAGTTACTGTCGCTCCATTACGTGGAGCGTGAATTGAAACTCCAAAGTAACTGGGTCCATATATAATAGCGGTTGTCGCTCCATTACGTGGAGCGTGAATTGAAACATTGTGAACGCTGCGGCGCTAAATACTGCAAACAAGTCGCTCCATTACGTGGAGCGTGAATTGAAACTTGTAATATTTCAGCATGTGGAACAT
>CALWHD010000123.1 GCA_944380235.1 uncultured Blautia sp. | reverse complement strand
ATCTGTTTCGGTATCTTTTTCTGCGTTATTTTCTGTTTCTTCAGCTGCATTTGTTTCGGTATCTTTTTCTGCGTTATTTTCTGTTTCTTCAACTGCACTTGTTTCGGTATCTTTCTCTGCGTTATTTTCCGTATCTTTGACTGCATTTGTGTCAGAGTCTCTCTCTGTATCATTTTCTCCATTTATGTCCGCAATATTTTCAGTCTTCTTCTCCGCATTTTCCTTCCCGTCCGCTTCTGTTTCTGTTATTTTCTTATCTTCTGTTTTCTCCGTTTCTGCCTGCTCTTCAGGTTCTGTTTTTTCCGTCACGGTCTCAATCTCTTCTTTCTGTGAGAGCATTCCATTTACTTCTGCTGCTTTTTTCGGCTGAGACACAGCTGTAGGATCCGCTGCTGCATTCTCCGGCTGTATTGGCTCCTCTGCAGTATTTTCTTCCTTTACTTCTTCTTGACCAGAATCTTGTGTCTCTTTATCGTTTGGACCTTCCACTGCTTCTCCTTCAGCTTCTGTATCTGCGGGATCTTCTGCCTTTTCTTTATCTGTCTCCGTTTCCTCCGGTTCTCCTGGCACTTCAGCTTCAAGTTCTGTCGGTTCCGGCTCTTCTGTTACTTCTTGCTCTGGTCCGCTCTCTTCAGTATCTTCTGCTTCTCCCAGAAGATTCCTGCTGTCGTTCCCTAGTATATTTCCCATATCTGCTTCCGTCAGTTCCTGAACTGTTATTTCTTCTGTAAAAACTGTTTCACCTCCAGTCAGAATCATGCATCGGTAAATTCCTTCCCCCTGTCCTGCCAAAGGTATCTCCACTTCCATTCTGGGAGCTGTTTTCCCTGCAATATTCTGCCATTCTGGAGTTTTTCCGTCTCCTGCCAGCTGTTTTTTCTGCCACTGATATGTGATCTGTGGATCGTCCTTGTGATCCTCTATCTCCAGCACAACTACTTTTTCCGTGGTCCCGTCCTCTGTGCTGTCCAGATTCTTCGTAACTTGGAATGTCTGCTCCATGCTGTTTACCTGCTCTTCGGGCTGCGCTGCCCAAACCGGAAGGCATGTGCTCATTAATATGACACTCATCAGCACTGCTGCTATTTTCCCTGTGCAAATCCTTTTTTTCCTCATAATATTCACCTCCCTGACTGCCGCCATTTCTGTCCGGCATCTATTAAGGCAAGGACAATTCACAGTTTCAGATCACACATATTTTTCCAAAAGACATTTTTTCTATTTTCATTGTATTATTTATCAGATAATTTAGCAATAGATTTTTAAATTTTAAGATATTTGTAATTTGTGTGTCATAGCATTAAGAATTCTTTACATATTCACAAAAGAAAAGCTCTCCCGTCTCCGGGAGAGCTCTCCGCTCATCGCATTTTTTCTCATTCATCAAAATCTGGCTCGATCAATCCGTAAGTGTTTCCTTTTCTCTTATAAACAACATTGACTTCCTCTGTCTCTGCATTTAAAAATACAAAGAAGTTATGCCCCAGCAGCTCCATCTGTACACATGCATCTTCCGGATACATGGGCTTGAATCCAAATTTCTTGGTACGTATGATTTTTACTTCGTTAGCATCCTCTTCATACTCTTTTTCCACAAATTCCGGCTGGAAGTTTCCGCCGTTCTGCTTCTTATCAATAATTTTCTTTTTGTACTTCCTCAGCTGCCTTTCTATGATTTCTTCCACTAAGTCAATGGATACATACATATCACTGCTTACCTGTTCGGAACGGATAATATTTCCTTTTACAGGAATAGTAACTTCGATTTTCTGTCTTTCCTTCTCCACACTCAAAGTTACAATGATTTCTGTGTCAGACGAAAAGTATTTTTCCAGCTTACCCAGCTTGTCCTCTACTGCATTTCTCAGACCTTCTGTAATATCAATATTTTTTCCGCTAATAACAAACTTCATTCTGTCCAACCCCTTTTACCTGTATTTTACAAGAGTTCTTGTAAGTATTACTATTATACCAATATTGCTCCTCTTGTTCAACATTTTTTAGAAAATTTTAAGGAGTTTATACTTTTTGTATAGAAGAATCAGCGGGCAGTGCTGTCATTTTTTGCTGCGTCTGCATTGTCTTTCACAGCATCTCCTGCATTCTCTGCTCCGTTTTTGATATCCTCGCCCAGATCTTCTACGCCGTCTTTTACAGCTTCTCCTGTCTCTCCCACAATTCCGTCATCCTTCAGGGAATCATCTGTGTTTGTATTCTCATTGACAGATTCTTCCTTCTTCGTGTCCGTTGTATTATTGTCCATATTGGATCCACAGGCAGCTGTCCCACACAAAACAGCAGCCAAAAGAAACAGGGTGATCATTTTTTTCATATTTTTCATAACTTTGTCTCCTTTTCTTGTTTTCTGCCGTTAATATGTGCGGAAAGTCAAATTTTTATACATTCATAAAAAAAGAGACTCCGGATGCTTCCCAAAGTCTCTCCTTGTATCTTTCTTCTATTATTTCGAAAAATCTGTTTCCTGTCAGCCGTCGATAACATGGCTCATATTATACATTCCCGCCGGTTTTCCCTTCAGGAATTTTGCCGCTTCCACCGCACCTTTTGCAAATACTGTCTTGGAATAAGCTGTGTGACGGAATTCGATCACCTCATCAGGTCCTGCAAAGATTACCTCGTGGTCACCTACAATAGTTCCGCCTCTCACAGCGGAGATGCCGATTTCTTTCGGACCTCTCTTCTCCCTCTTCTGGCTTCTGTCATAGATATAATGGTACTGACCATCCATAGCTTCATTTAAGCTGTCAGCAAGCGCCAGAGCCGTACCGCTGGGCGCATCCACTTTCTGGTTATGATGACGCTCCACGATTTCCATATCAAATCCCGCCCCAGCCAGAACCTTTGCGGCATCCTGGATCAGCTTTAAAAGAGTGTTGATTCCCAGTGACATATTTGCAGAACGCAGCACCGCTGTCTTCTCAGCGGTACAGGCTGTTTTCTTAAGCTGTTCTTCGCTTAATCCTGTGGTGCACAAAACCAGCGGCAGCTTTCGCGCCCCGCAGTAGTCCAGCACAGTGTCCGTTGCCTTTGCTGATGAAAAATCGATCATCACATCTGCTTCCACATCACACTTTTCAATATCTGTAAAAACCGGATAATCAAATGTCCCTTTATCTACAAGATCCACTCCTGCTACGATTTCCGCATCTGCGTCATTCTGAACCAGATCTGAAATCACCTGCCCCATATGACCGCTGCAGCCATGCATAATAATTCTGACCATAAATTTCCTCTTTTCTTTTGTATACTATTTTACTTCCAGTCCAAATTCTATCATTATCTTCTTCAGAGCTTCTTTATGCTCTTCTTCCATCTCGGTCAAAGGCATGCGAAGAGGACCGACTTCTTTGCCCATCAGGTTCATTGCAGCCTTTACCGGAATCGGATTTACTTCGCTGAACAGAGCATGGATCAAGGGCATTGCCTTGAGCTGCATTTCTGTACTCTCTTCCACATTTCCTTCCAGATATTTCATGACCATGTCATGAGTATATTTTGGCGCAACATTAGAAAGCACAGAAATAACACCTTTCCCGCCCAGAGAAAGAATCGGCAGAATCTGATCGTCATTGCCGGAATAGATATCCAGTTTGCCTTTTGTCATAGAAGCCAGTGTCGCAATCTGAGAAATATTTCCGGAAGCCTCTTTCACTGCCACGATGTTCTCGATATTTTCAGCCATGTAAGCCATGGTAGCCGGTTCAATATTGATTCCGGTCCTGCTTCCGATGTTGTAAATAACTATAGGAAGCTTCACGCTGTCTGCCACTGCTTTAAAATGAGCGATCAAACCTTTCTGTGTTGCCTTATTGTAATACGGAGTCACCAGCAGCAGAGCATCTGCTCCGTAAGATTCCGCTTCTTTTGACATGTAGACTGCTGTCTCTGTACAGTTAGAACCCGTTCCTGCAATTACCGGGATTCTCTTGTTTACCTTTTCAACGGTGTACTTGATTGCCGCCAGATGTTCTTCATGGGAGAGTGTAGCAGACTCTCCTGTTGTCCCGCAGATTACAATAGCATCTGTACCCTCTGCAATTTGTTCTTCCAGAATTTCTCCCAGCTTTTCAAAATTTACGTCTCCGTTTTCTTTCATAGGTGTAACAATCGCCACACCTGCACCTGTAAAAATAGACATATTCTTCCTCCTTTGGCTCTGCTTTTTTCTTCTGTGCAATTCTTTTCTGCTTATTTAATAACTTCCAGAGAAACCACTCTGTCTGCTGCCTCTTTCACCGCTTCTGTAATCATGTTACCCGTCATGATCAATTCTATATCCTCATGCTTTGCTTCTATGAGAGCGATCACTTCTGCCTCGGAAATAATCCCATACTCCATCGCTCCCAGGATTTCATCCAGAATCAGCATATCACACTCCTGCGTGATCAGCACCTTCCTGGCATAGTTCAGCCCGTTCCTGATATTCAGATTTTCTTCCTGCTTTTCCTCTTCTGTCAGGTCTTCGTAATACTTATCCTTTTTTTCAAAACGGAATAATCTTACCTCTGGTTCCAAAGGAGCAAGATAATCCAGCTTTGAAGTGGCTCTTCCCTTTAAAAACTGGATAATAATTGCTCTTTTTCCATAACCTACAGCCCGGATGGCCTGTCCTACTGCCACGCTTGTCTTTCCTTTTCCGGGTCCGCAGTAAATCTGCGTCAGGCCCTTTGCATTTTCCATAGTCATTACTCCTTGTAAGCTGCCAGATTTCGTCTTTATCCCCTTGATGAGAGAATTCTTCCAAAATCTGGCGTTATCGTTCCTCAATAAGCATAGTTTAAGAGTTGTGTATATATTACTACACATAAAAAAATATTGCAATATCGCAATAATTTTTATTACTGCACTTTGCCAAAGTCCTTCTTTTTCCTTCAGTCTGCATATTCCAGTTTGCTGACAGAAACTTCATATGCCGTTCTTTTCTCTGTCTCCGTTTCACTCAGCTTCTTAATATATTCCCTGCTCTGGATTCTTCCCCAGATAAGCACATGTCCTCCTACCTCAAAGGCAGAAGCATACCGGGCATTTCTGCCCCAGCAGATGCAGGGTATGTAGTCAGACTTTCCATAAGGCCGGTTTACCGCCAAAAGCAGGTCTGCAATCTCTCTTCCCAGAGGTGTTTTCCTGTATACCGGCGGCTTGCAGATATATCCATCCAGAAAAATCTGGTTCGTTTTAATGGAATCATCCGCCTCCTCCACAAAGGCGATCTCCCGCACAAATACAGAAAGCACCAGCCGGTTCTTCTTCTCTTCGTGACGGTTGTAGGAGCGGAATTGTCCCTGCACCATAATATATTCGCCTTCATAATCCTGTGTTACATCAACCAGACGTTCCGATATCATCAGCGGAATCCTGTCCTCTGAATCGCTGAGTCTTTTCACCAGCACATCTACCAGGTAAAAACCTTCTCCGAATACCTGATGACTGAAAGTAAAACCGGATGCGATTTTTCCCATAATGGACACCTGATTGTTTTCAATAATTTTATCTGCCATGATTTATTTCCCCTTCCTCTTTCTGGTATCTTGTCTATATCATGTTTATTCAGGGCCGATTCTCTTTAGAACCAGAAAATTTAATTTTTTTTAATTCCCCTTTGTATTTATCCGTAATTGTGATAGAATGAATGTCGGATTTTACGACCAAAAATCAGGTTTATAATTAGAAAAGAGGTTTCTTTGCATATGAAAACGACAAGAGATGATATAAGAAATGTAGCGATCATCGCCCATGTAGACCACGGCAAGACTACACTGGTAGACCAGCTGCTCCGTCAAAGCGGTGTATTCCGCGAGAACCAGGAAGTCCAGGAACGTGTCATGGATTCCAATGATATCGAGAGAGAACGCGGTATCACCATTCTCTCCAAAAACACTGCTGTTTATTACAAAGGCACTAAGATCAACATTATCGACACTCCCGGGCATGCTGATTTCGGCGGGGAGGTCGAACGTGTGCTGAAAATGGTGGACGGCGTTATCCTTTTAGTAGATGCCTTTGAAGGCGCAATGCCCCAGACCAAATTTGTACTGAAAAAAGCCCTGGAGCTGGATCTTCACGTCATCGTATGTATCAACAAGATTGACCGCCCTGAGGCACGTCCGGATGAAGTCATCGATGAAGTTTTGGAGCTTCTCATGGATCTGGACGCTTCTGACGAACAGCTGGACTGCCCCTTCCTGTATGCTTCCGCCAAAGCCGGACATGCAGTGCTGGATCTTGGAGATACTCCTGAAAACATGGTCCCGCTGTTTGAAACTATCTTAAAATACATCCCTGCCCCCTCCGGTGATCCGGATGCCCCCACACAGGCGCTGATCAGCACCATTGACTACAATGAATATGTAGGAAGAATCGGTGTGGGAAAAGTGGAAAACGGAAGTCTGAAGGTCAATCAGGAAGTAGTTCTGGTAAACCATCATGATCCTGACAAGATGAAAAAAGTCAAAGTCAGCAAACTTTATGAATTTGACGGGCTGAATAAGGCGGAAGTCAAGGAAGCGGGAATTGGCTCTATTGTGGCTATTGCCGGAATTGCGGACATCCATATCGGAGATACCCTCTGCTCTCCGGATCATCCGGAGCCTATTCCCTTCCAGAAGATTTCAGAGCCTACAATTTCCATGAACTTCATAGTAAATGACAGCCCCTTTGCAGGCCAGGAGGGTAAATACGTCACCTCCCGCCACTTAAGGGAACGCCTGATGAGAGAATTAAACACAGATGTCAGCCTCCGCGTGGAGGACACTGACAGTACAGACTGCTTTAAAGTTTCCGGAAGAGGTGAGCTTCATCTGTCTGTACTGATTGAAAACATGAGAAGAGAAGGCTTTGAATTTGCTGTCAGCAAAGCAGAAGTCATCTACCAGGAAGACGAACGGGGCCGAAAACTGGAACCCATGGAAATTGCCTACGTGGACGTTCCGGAAGAGTTCTCAGGAACTATTATCCAGAAATTAAGCGAACGGAAAGGTGAACTTCAGGGAATGAGTCCTGCCAGCGATGGAACCACCCGCCTGGAATTCCGCATTCCTTCCAGAGGGCTTATCGGATTCCGTGGAGATTTCCTTACTTCCACTAAAGGTGCAGGCATCCTGAATACTGCCTTTGACGGCTATGCCCTTTATAAAGGAGATATGCAGTACAGAAAACAGGGATCTCTCATAGCCTTCGAGACAGGAGAATCCGTCACTTACGGTCTGTTCTCTGCCCAGGACAGAGGTACTCTGTTCATAGGACCAGGCGAAAAAGTATACAGCGGCATGGTTATCGGACAGAGCGGAAAACCTGAAGATATTGAGCTGAATGTATGTAAAACCAAACATCTGACCAATACACGCTCCTCCTCCGCTGACGAGGCACTGAAACTGACGCCCCCCAGAATTTTAAGCCTTGAGCAGGCTCTGGAATTTATCGACACTGACGAGCTTCTGGAGGTCACTCCCCAGTCTTTGCGCATACGCAAAAAGATTCTGGACTCCCGCCTGAGAAAGCGGCAATCCATAAAAAAATAATACAATTTATGAATTTTGACACTGCCTGCCAGAGAGAAACATTTTGTTTTTCCTCTGCAGGCAGATTTTTTACAAAGTTTTTTCTTTTTTCACATTCTTCTTATGTATTTTCCACAAAAAATCTTTGTCATTTTTTTATCATATTTATCCCTTTTCAGGCACATCTCAAATTGCTTTTAGTATTCCTTGTAAGGTTTTTCCTGTTATCTGATAATTTTCTTTTTAACAATCTTTTTTCTTTATATTTTTCTCAAAATATGGTAAAATAAGCCTATCCAGAACTGTAAGAATTTTTTTCTTTTTTTAAAATTTATGTATTGACATTTTTTTAACAATATCTTATAATAGCTTATGAAGTTGTTAAATATTTATCAATCAGGAATTAAAAATTCACTATACACTATTTATTTTTTAAGGAGGATTTCCAATGGCTAAAGAAGCAGAAAGCAAAGCACCGGAAACTATTAACAGTGTAGAAGCCTTACAGGCGAAAATTGCTTCCATGAAAGAAGCTCAGAAAAAATTTGCTACTTTCACTCAGGAACAGGTAGACAAAATCTTTTTTGAGGCTGCTATGGCTGCAAATAAACAGCGTATTCCACTTGCAAAGCTTGCCTGTGAAGAAACCGGAATGGGCGTTGCAGAAGACAAAGTTATCAAAAATCATTATGCAGCAGAGTATACATACAATGCACATAAAAGGACAAAAACCTGCGGCGTGATTGAAGAGGATACTTCCTATGGAATTAAGAAAATCGCAGAGCCTGTAGGTGTTGTAGGCGCCGTTATTCCTACCACCAACCCGACTTCCACTGCCATCTTCAAATGTCTGATCTGCCTGAAGACAAGGAACGCCATCATCATCAGCCCTCACCCCCGTGCAAAGAAATGTACCATTGAGGCTGCAAAGGTCGTTCTGGAAGCAGCAGTAAAAGCAGGTGCTCCGGAAGGAATCATCGGCTGGGTAGAAGAACCCACTCTGGAACTTTCCAACGAACTGATGAGATCTGTTGACGTTATCCTGGCAACAGGCGGTCCTGGAATGGTAAAGGCTGCATATTCTTCCGGAAAACCGGCAATCGGCGTTGGGCCCGGAAATGTTCCCGTTATCATGGACAGCACCTGTGACATCCAGACAGCTGTTTACTCTGTCATTCATTCCAAAACCTTTGACAATGGTATGATCTGTGCTTCCGAACAGTCTGTAACAGCTATCGCTGACATCTATGACGCTGTAAAAAATGAATTTATCAAACGCGGATGCCATGTACTTACTCCGGAAGAGCTGGATAAAGTGCGCAAGATCATCCTGAACGATGCAGGTGCAGTTAATGCCAAGATTGTAGGACAGCCTGCATCTGTGATCGCAGAAATTGCAGGAATTACAGTTCCGGCTACCACTAAAATCCTCATTGGTGAAGTTACATCTGTCGATATCTCTGAACCATTTGCACACGAAAAATTATCACCTGTCCTTGCTCTTTATAAGGCAAAAGACTTTGACACAGCGGTAGATATGGCTGATCAGCTGGTAAAGGACGGAGGATACGGACATACTGCATCCATTTATCTTCATCCGTCACAGCAGGAGAAGCTGAATAAATTTGCTGACCGCATGAAGACCTGCCGTATTTTGGTAAACACCCCTTCCTCCCACGGCGGCATCGGTGACCTGTACAACTTCAAACTGGCTCCGTCTCTCACCCTGGGCTGCGGCTCTTACGGCGGCAACTCTGTATCTGAAAACGTAGGTGTAAAACATCTGCTGAATATCAAGACAGTGGCTGAAAGGAGAGAAAACATGCTGTGGTTCAGAGCACCTCAAAAGGTTTACTTTAAGAAAGGCTGTCTGCCTGTTGCTTTAGATGAACTGAAGAATGTATATGGCAAAAAGAAAGCGTTCATTGTAACCGATACCTTCTTATATCAGAATGGATATACAAAACCTATCACAGATAAACTGGACGAAATGGGCATCACCTATGACTGTTTCTTTGAAGTAGCTCCCGACCCCACACTGCAGTGTGCACAAAAAGGTCTGGAACAGTTGAAGGCTTTCGGTCCTGACACTATCATCGCACTGGGCGGCGGTTCTGCCATGGACGCAGCCAAGATCATGTGGCTGATGTATGAGCATCCAGAATGTGCATTCGAAGATCTTGCCATGGACTTCATGGATATCAGAAAGAGAGTTTATGTATTCCCGAAGATGGGCGTAAAGGCTATGATGGTTGCAGTTCCCACCTCTTCCGGTACAGGTTCTGAGGTCACACCATTTGCCATCATTACAGATGCCACTACAGGTACAAAATGGCCGATTGCGGACTATGAGTTAATGCCTAATATGGCGATCATTGACGCTGACTATATGATGAACCAGCCAAAAGGACTGACCAGTGCTTCCGGTATCGACGCTTTGACTCATGCCCTGGAAGCTTACGCTTCTATTATGGCTACTGATTACACAGACGGTCTTGCATTAAAAGCAGCAAAATTAATTTTTGACAATCTGCCTTCCGCATACGAAAACGGCGCAGCAGATCCCATCGCAAGAGAGAAGATGGCAAATGCTTCCACCCTTGCAGGTCTTGCATTCTCCAATGCGTTCCTGGGTGTATGCCACTCCATGGCACATAAACTGGGTGCTTATCATCACCTGCCTCACGGCGTTGCAAACGCTCTGCTGATTGAGCATGGAATGCGCTACAACGCAGATCCGGCTCCTGTAAAGATGGGAACCTTCTCCCAGTATCCATATCCTCATGCAAAGGAAAGATACTGTGAAATGGCACGTTTCATAGGTATCCAGGGCAAAAACGATGACGAAGTATTTGAAAACTTCATCAAAGCCATCGCTGATCTGAAAGCAAAAGTAGGTATCAAGAGAACCATCAAAGAATATGGCGTTAAGGAAGAAGACTTCCTGGCAACACTTGATGACATGGTAGAAAATGCCTTCAATGACCAGTGTACAGGTGCAAACCCAAGATATCCATTATTTAAGGAAATTAAGGAAATATACTTAAAAGCTTACTACGAAGGCTGATAAGCAGCAGTCTTTCCGGGAGGCTCCCATTACGGGAGTCTCCCGGAGTCTCTTTAATAATAAAAAAAAATATACTATACTTTCATTTTAAGAACACTTCTATCAAAATTCAGGGAGATTTTACT
>CALWHD010000122.1 GCA_944380235.1 uncultured Blautia sp. | reverse complement strand
TGAATAAGCCTGCCGGCACCGTGTCTGCAAGAGAGGACGGCAGAGATAAGACTGTGCTGGAACTGATCATTTCAAAAAAGAGGAAAGATCTGTTTCCAGTGGGGCGGCTTGACAAGGATACAGAAGGACTGCTTTTGATCACTAATGACGGTGCTCTTGCCCATAATCTCCTTTCGCCGAAAAAGCATGTGGACAAGACCTATTTTGTCCAGCTTTTAAAAGAGCTGAAAGAAAAGGAAGCAGAGCTTTTGGAAAAGGGCGTGGACATCGGAGATGAAAAACCTACCCTTCCGGCAGAGATAGCATTTGCCGGTGAGAAAAATCAGGTGTATATTACCATCCGGGAGGGAAGATTTCATCAGATTAAGAGAATGTTCCGGGCAGTTGATAATGAAGTTGTGTATTTAAAGCGGGTCTCTATGGGAAGCCTGAAGCTGGATGACAGATTATTGCCCGGGGAATACCGCAGTCTGACAGAAGAAGAGATAGAAGGGTTAAGAAGAAATGCTTGAACATATAAAGGCTGTCCTGTTTGATCTGGACGGGACATTGGTAGATTCCATGTGGCTTTGGAAAGATGTGGATATTGAGTTTCTTATGACAAGAGGTGTGGCGCTTCCTGAAGATCTTGATGCGTTTCAGGATAAACTGGAGGGCATGGGCTTTACAGAGACAGCGGTATTTTTTAAAGAAACTTTCCGGCTGGGAGAGTCTGTGAATGAGATTAAGACTGTCTGGATAAAGATGGCGGAAGAAAAATATTCCAGAGAGGTTCCTTTAAAACCAGGTGTACTGGAATTTTTGAAGGAACTGAAAAAAAGAAAAATAAAAATGGGAATCTGTTCCAGCAACAGCAGGGAGCTGATTGAAAAAGTTTTAAAAGCCCATGGGATTGAAAATTATTTTGACTGTATCACCACCTGCTGTGAGGTTCCCAAAAGCAAACCGGAACCGGATGTCTATAAAAAAACAGCTGAAAAACTGTCTGTGGATGCGGAGAACTGTCTGGTTTTTGAAGATGTACCCATGGGAATCCTGGCGGGAAAACGTGCGGGAATGAAAGTGTGCGCGGTGGATGACGCCTTCAGCCGGAAGCAGGAGAAAGAGAAGAGGGCGCTTGCGGACTGGTATATAAAAGATTATTGTGAAATACTAGAGAGGGAATCTGTATGAACCGAGAGTTTCTGCCTGTAACAAGAGAAGAAATGAGACAAAAAGGAATCGAACAGATGGATTTTGTCTATATATCCGGAGATGCTTACGTGGATCATCCTTCCTTTGGCATGGCGATCATCACCAGGCTGTTGGAGCATTATGGATACCGGGTGGGAATCATTGCCCAGCCGGATTGGAAAAGAGAAGAGAGTGTAACAGTCTTCGGAGAGCCGCGGCTGGGATTTTTGGTGTCCGCGGGCAATATGGATTCTATGGTCAACCACTATACTGTGGCGAAAAAGCACAGGCGGCAGGATGCTTATTCCCCGGGAGGACAGATGGGACTGCGCCCGGACCGTGCTGTGGTAGTCTACAGTAATCTGATCCGCCGGACATATAAGCACACGCCTATTATCCTTGGAGGAATTGAAGCTTCCCTGCGCCGTCTTGCCCATTACGACTACTGGTCGGATTCTCTGAAAAGGTCGGTTCTCATGGACTCTGGAGCAGACATGATCTCTTACGGAATGGGAGAACACAGTATTCTGGAAATCGCAGAGGAATTAAACCGGGGTGTTCCCATCTCAGAGATCACCCATGTGGCAGGAACGGTGTACCGGGCAAAGGAAGCACCGGGAGCAGTGATTCTTCCTTCCTTTGAAGAACTTTCAGAAGACAGAAAAAAATATGCGGAAAGTTTTCTGGTACAATATAAAAATACAGATCCATTTGCCGGACATGTACTGGCGGAAGAATACAAGAACAGAGGATACATTGTGCAGAACCCTCCGGCAAAGCCTTTAAGCCAGGAAGAAATGGATGAGGTTTACAGCCTTCCCTACATGCGCACTTATCATCCCATGTATGAAAGACAGGGGAAAATTCCTGCCATGGATGAGATCAAATTTAGCATCACCAGCAACAGGGGATGCTTCGGAGGATGTAATTTCTGTGCCCTTGCGTTTCACCAGGGAAGGATCGTACAGGCAAGAAGTAAGGAATCTATGCTGGAGGAAGCAAGGGCATATTGTAAAGACCCGGGGTTTAAAGGCTATATCCACGATGTGGGAGGTCCGACAGCAGATTTTCGTCATCCTTCCTGTAAAAAGCAGATGACAAAAGGAATCTGTACCAACCGGCAGTGTCTCTTTCCCAAGCCCTGCCCTAATCTGGAGGCAGATCACAAAGACTATCTGGAGGTGCTCAGAAGGATGCGCCAGATTCCAGGTATCAAGAAAGTGTTTATTCGTTCCGGCATTCGGTTTGACTATGTAAATGCGGACAAATCTCCGGAATTTTTGGAAGAACTGGCAAAATATCATGTCAGCGGTCAGTTGAGGGTAGCCCCGGAACATGTATCGGATCAGGTACTTTACTATATGGGGAAACCGGAGCATGCAGTTTATGAGGAATTTCTGAAAAAATTCCAGAGGGCAAATGAGAAAGCAGGGAAAAGACAGTATGTGGTTCCTTATCTCATGTCCTCCCATCCGGGCTGTACTTTGAAGGATGCAGTAAAACTGGCGGAGTATGTAAGAGATATGGGATTTATGCCGGAGCAGGTACAGGATTTTTATCCTACCCCGTCAACTATGTCCACCTGCATGTATTACACAGGAATAGATCCGAGAACGGGAAAAGAGGTTTATATACCGAAAACATACAGAGAAAAAGCCATGCAGCGAGCACTGATCCAGTATAAGAATCCGGAAAATTATGAATTGGTAAAAGAGGCGCTTCAGCAGGTGAAGAGAGAAGACCTGATCGGTTTTGATAAAAAATGCCTGATTCGCCCAAGACAGGGAGAACCATGGCCAAAAGGAAAAAAGAAAGGCGAAGAGGGAAAATATTATGGAGTACAGGGAAAAGGAAGCAGAGAGATCAGCAGAGAACGGGGAAAGATTTCGAGAAAGAAAAGAACCATCCGGAACATTCACAAAAAGAAATAAGATTGCCCTTGTGACAGGTGCTTCTTCTGGAATGGGAAAAGAATTTGTCCGTGAAATTTCTGACAGACTGCCATGGCTGGATGAAATCTGGGCAGTGGCGAGAAATAGGGAAGCATTGGATGCTCTTCAGGAGGAAGTTCCGGTGGCAAAAATTCGGAAGTTTGCCTTGGGCATTACAAAATAAGAAGACAGGGAAAAAATGAAAAAAGAGCTG
>CALWHD010000121.1 GCA_944380235.1 uncultured Blautia sp. | reverse complement strand
CTGTGAGGATCTCCGGAAGAGAAGCGGCGGAAAGAGGAATTCCTACTGTGCTGGATATGGTGGGGATCGGCTGCAGTCGGATAAGAAAAGAACTGGTCCTTGATTTCCTCAGGCAGCGGGAAGGGATCAATGTACAGGCTCCCTTGATCTTAAAGGGGAACATGTCTGAAGTAAAAGCGCTTTGGACAGAGAAAGGAAGAGAAGAGGTTCATACAGACGGTGTAGATGTGAGAAACTCTGATGTGCTTACCGCGGAAAATGAGGCAGAGACGATCCGGGTGATCACGGATCTTGCCGCTGCGCACCATGGGGTAATCCTGGCAACCGGAAAGACGGACGTGGTGACAGATGGGACAAAAGTGTATCTTGCGGAAAATGGCTGTCCGGCAATGTCACAGATCACCGGGACAGGATGTATGCTCACTGTTCTGACAGCGGCGTATGCCAGTCAGAACAAAACAGCAAAGATGTGCACTGCACCGGAAGGCAGGGGTATGGAATACCTTACAGAGGCAGCTCTTCTGGCTGCAGTGGTTTCGGGAATCTGCGGTGAGCGCGCAGCGGAGGAATGGAAAGGTACGGGAACTTTTCAGGTGCGTCTCATGGATGAATTTTCCCGCTGCACCTGGGAAATTGTTGAAAAATACAGGAAAGTAAGGGAATGGAATGAAAAATAAAAAGGAATTGGACACAACGCTGTATCTGGTGACAGACAGCAGTTATCATACAGAGAAGACTTTTCTCAGAACTGTTGAGGAGGCATTGAGAGGCGGAGTGACTCTGGTACAGCTTCGGGAAAAGGAAAGAACAGCACGGGAATATCTGGACCTTGCCAGAAAAGTCAAAGAGATCACGGACCGGTATCAGGTTCCCCTTCTCATTGATGACCGGGTGGATGTGGCTGCCGCGGCAGATGCCGCGGGAGTTCATGTGGGACAGAGCGATATTCCTGTAGCAGAGGCAAGAAAGATCCTGGGACCGGATAAGATTGTGGGAGCCACGGCCAAAACAGTAGAGCAGGCGGAGGAAGCATACAGGCAGGGAGCGGATTATCTCGGAGTGGGAGCTATTTACCCGACCACAACAAAAGTGAAGACTATATTGACTAAGGTGTCAACGCTCCAGGATATCTGTCATGCCGTCCCTATACCGGTTAACGCTATTGGCGGTCTGAATGCAGGGAATATGGATATCCTTTCAGGAACGGATATTGCAGGGATCTGTGTGGTCAGTGCGATTATGAAGTCGGATAATCCTCAGGCTGCGGCGCAGATCCTCAAGGAGAAAACGGAAAGAATTTTAGCAGGACACAAAAACGGAATGCCTGATTTTTTTTCATGAAAATACCAGAAAAATACTTTTAAATTTTGGTGAAAATTATTTTTAATTCCATATTGATTTTTTTATCAGAAGTAATAGAATAGACGGCGTACACATTTAACAGACAAAATAAATTAAGAGGAGAAGTACGTCATGACCAACGATATGACATCTGGAAATCCGGTGAAGCTGATTATCCGGTTTATGATTCCCATGTGCCTGGGAAATATTTTTCAGCAGTTTTATAACATTGCGGATTCTATTATCGCAGGGCAGTTTCTGGGAGTAAATGCTCTTGCGGCAATTGGAAGCACCGGTTCTTTGATTTTTCTGGTAATGGGATGGCTGAACGGACTGACCAGTGGATTTTCTATTTGGGTGGCACAGTGGTTCGGGGCAAAGAAACTGAACCGTATGAGACACTTTATTGCTATGTCCCTCTACATCTGTGCAGCTTTTGTGCTGGTCATGACGGTGGGGCTTATGATCGCGAATGAGCCTATTCTCCGGCTGATGAATGCTCCGGAGGAACTTCTGCCGGACATCAAGGCTTATATGGGGATCATCTATGCAGGTCTGGCAGTGACCTGTGCCTACAATGCTCTTGCGGCTGTGCTGAGAGCGCTGGGAGACAGCAAGTCTCCCCTGTATTTCCTGATTATCTCAGCCCTGCTTAATGTTGTGCTGGATATTGCGTTTATTGTGATTTTTCATATGGGTGTGGAAGGCTGTGCTTATGCGACAGTAATCGCGCAGGCAGTTTCCGCTCTTTTGTGTTTGGTTTACATAAAGAAAAAATTTCCGGTACTGAAACTGAAAAAAGATGATTTTCATTTTTCATGGTTTACAATCCGCAAGCTTTTGTCACTGGGTATTCCTATGGGGCTGCAGTTTTCCATTACAGCCATTGGAACCATTATTGTCCAGGGGGCAATCAATGTATATGGGGCAGTCTATATGGCAGGATTTTCGGCGGCAGGAAAGATTCAGAATATTATCTGTACAGTGTTTGTGTCCTTTGGGGCAACCATTGCGACTTATGTGGGACAGAACCGGGGCGCGGGAAAGATGGACAGAGTAAAAAAAGGTGTTTATCTGACACAGGCAATGATTCTCATCAGCAGTTTTATTATTATGGCAGTGATTCATTTCTTCGGAAAATATATGATGCTGATTTTTGTTGATCCGTCAGAGACAGAAGTACTCCGGGCGGCTGAAATCTACTTCAATACAGTATCCTGGTGTTATCCTTTCCTGGGAAGCATTTATCTGTACAGAAATGCGCTTCAGGGTATGGGGTATGGACTGGTTCCCATGCTGGGCGGGGTCTTTGAACTGGCGGCCAGGGCACTGATCGTTCTGCTGGTTGCGGGAAGTGCCAGCTTTGCGGGAGTCTGTATGTCTGACCCGGCGGCGTGGATCGCAGCGCTGATTCCGCTGGTACCCTATTATTTCTGGACTATGAAAAAAACAGCCGGGACGGAAAGATAAAAGAAATAAAAAACAGGGACAGAAAGGTTCTCAAAGTGAAAATGCAGGATTGTCAAAACTGTACTAAAATAGTATAATTAAAAGAAAAAATGTACGGGGGATGATTTGTGGAGAGAATAAGGGGAATTTTTGGCGTACCTGGAAATATCAGAGAAAAGTTCTGGGAACAGCTGCTTGCAAGCAACTGGAAGATGATGTTTATCGTAAGCATCTTTGCGGCAGCAGCACAGATTGTAAATATTTGTCATGTATTGTTTTTTTCCTCCAGAAAACTGGAAACTCTGAATAACAGAATCTATTTTACTTTTTACTGTGTGTTTTTACTGCTGAATCTGCTGTTTTTGTTTCTGAGAATTGCAGAAAAAAACAAGATAAGCCGAAACAGAGAAAAAGTTTATCAGGGTCTGTATGGTATGGCATGGATCTTGTGGAATATTCTTCTGAATTACTATGATATAATCGGGTCAAAAGGAAGAAATGCGAATATATCTGTGATGGTTACCTGCCTTCTTGGGTGTGCGATCATTATCCAGAGCGTTCCTCTCTATGCAGTCTGTGTCTACGGGGGTTCTGCAGTGTTTTTTTCCATAGCTGTATACCCTGTGATTCAGCTGGGCGGAGTGATCAATGTGATGGCAGCCGGCGTGATGGCAGTGATCGTGTCCTGGGCAAGGTTCCGGTATAGTATAAAGGATTTACAGACACAGGACACAATTCAGAAGATGAACGAAAAGCTCAGCGCAGAGCAGGAACAGTTAAATTTAAGTCTGCAGAAGTTCCAGTTTGTGGTGGATGAAATGGATAACATTCTTTTTGAATGGGATATGGAGAAGCAGACCATTACCTTCTATGGAAAATGGCAGGATAAAATGGACTGTGACGGAAGGGTCACAGATGCATTGAAGTGGTTTGAAAACAGCGCCTGTCTGGAGGAGCAGGAGAAACAGGAAATCCTGCGGGGAATCCGGAGGGCTGCCCACGAACAGGAGATTTATGAGTCAGAAATAAGGATCTTTGACCGGGACAGAAATCCGGAGTGGTATCTTCTGCGTCTGCTTTTTCAGTATAAAAAGGACAGAGAAGTAAAGTCCGGAATTGGATTCCTCACCAATATTCAAAGGCAGAAGTGGGAAATGGCACTGTTGAAAATTGAAATGAACCGGGACTATCTGACAGGTGTTCTCAGCAGAAAAGGGATTCAGGATTATGCACAGGCACAGCTGAGTCAATGTGGAAAAGATGAAAATATAGCTATGGTCATTGTGGACTTAGATGATTTTAAACAGATCAATGACTGTTACGGGCATCCTTTCGGAGATGAGGTCCTGAAAGAAACAGCAGCTGTACTTACCGGGGTCTTTGGGGAAAGCGGTGAAGTGGGACGGATCGGCGGGGATGAGTTTATGGCGGTCATGTCTCATGTCAGCTGTGTGGATATGCTGGAGGAGAAGATACAGCAGCTGGAAGAAAAAAACGTGACGGTCAGAACAGAAGAAGGAGAGATAACCGTCCAGTTCAGCCTTGGAGGAGCACTGGCAGGGCGGGGAGGAAATTACCACGCACTTTATCAGAGAGCAGACAAAGCTTTATATCATACAAAAGAGATGAAAAAGAGAAATTTGAAAAAAGAATAGAGAAGATATAAAAATCTGGGCAGGCGAAAATCACCTGCCCAGATTTCTTGTAAGCATTTCCGGATTTGAAGCATAGTCCAGGGCTGTCTGCCGTGTAATGGTTCCTGCCCGGAACAGCTTTAAAAGGCTGGAGTCCATAGAACACATAGTCTCAGAGGAGGCAGCGTAGATCTGCCCTTCGATCTGCGGAATTTTTCTTTCACGGATCATATTTCTGAGAGCCGGCGTCATAGTCATGATTTCAAATACCGGGATCAGTCTGCCGTCTGCTGAAGGGACAAGCTGCTGGGAAATGATGCACTGAAGCACCATGGAAAGCTGTACACAGATCTGCTTCTGCTGATTGGCGGGGAAGACATCTATGATACGGTCAATCGTATTTGCGGCACCGATGGTGTGCAGAGAGGAGAAAATCAGGTGTCCTGTCTCCGCAGCAGTCATTGCCACCTGCATGGTTTCATAATCACGCATTTCACCCAGAAGGATTACGTCCGGGCTCTGGCGCAGGGAAGCCCTCAGCGCAGAAAGATAGCTGGACGTGTCTGTATTGATCTCACGCTGGCTGACGATGCTTTTTTCATGTCTGTGAAGGTATTCCAGAGGATCTTCCAGAGTGATGATGTGTTTCTGACGGGTTTTGTTGATATGGTCAATGATACAGGCCAGAGTGGTGGATTTTCCGCTTCCCGCAGTGCCGGTGACCAGTACCAGTCCCTTATTCAGATCACCCAGACCGACGATGCCGGAAGGAATTCCCAGATCATCCGGAGAGGGAAGTGTAAAGGAAATAATACGGATCACGGCTGCCAGAGAACCGCGCTGCATATAAGTATTTACACGGAACCGGCTTATTCCCGGAATAGCAAAGGAAAAGTCGTCGTCGCCCTTTTGAAGAAGGGTTTCTATGTTCCTGCCCGCCGCGAGTTCATAGATATCCCGGATGATCTTTTCCGTATCTTCGGGCATCATCCGCTGTTCAGAATATTCGTAGATCTGATCGTTCAGCCGGTAGGACACAGCGCGTCCTGCCACTATGAAAATGTCGGATGCTTTCAGGAGAGAAATCTCCCGAAGCATTTCCTGTGTCTGGTTCATAATCGTTTTTTCCTTTCTGTGTAGCAATAGGTGAAATTTTCACGGGATTTTTTATGGTTTCATCAGATTCAGAGTACTTTTATCTTCCCATTCTTTGGTGCTTATCTGAGAAAAAGAGGTGATCCGGTACAGGGATCCGGAATTTTCTCCGGGCATGCATGCCTGAAGGGTTACCTGAAGTTCCTTTTCCTCTCCGCAGGGAATGGTGAAGGAATACTTTTTCTCCTGAAACTGTGTAAAGTTACCCTCTTCCCAGGCGGTCTGCAGCTCTTCGTCAATTCGGGCGATCTCTTCCCATGCCAGGGCTTCTGCTTCCTGGTACTGCTGGGCTGCATCTATGAAATCCTGACTGAAGGAGGCATTTTTCCGTGCGGTCATATAGGTAAGCAGGGCAAACGCTACCATTGCCAGAATCACGAATACAGTGAGCACAGAGGCTGCTCCGGTATTCATAATAGGAAATTTTTTCTTTTTCATGATACAGGCTCACCTGCCTTTCCTGAGGTATAGGAAGATGCGGTGAGAGTGCAGAGTGTTTCCTTCCCTGATACTGAAACAGTTCCCCTGACCAGCTTTTCTTCATAATCGGTACTTTTTCTTTGAATTTCCATGGTGTAGACGCTGTCTTCCTGGCTGCAGAGCTCCCAGTCTTCATCGTAATAAACAGTAAGGGAGGAATCTGTAAGCACAGAGCAGGAGTAATCTTCCTGGAGTTTTTCAAGAGATCCTTCCCGGGACTGAAACAGGGCGCAGGCATTTTTGGCTTCCACCAGCGCGTGATTTTGGAGAGATGCCTGTGTGGAAAGTGTCCGTGCTTTGGCGAAAAGCTGCATACATACAGCTGATGCCAGGGAGAAGAATAAAATGGCGAGGATCAGCTCCAGAAGGAATAGATTGGAACGTTTTGGCAATGGTGGTTTCATAGGGCTATTCCTCCTTATCTGAATGAAGGGAAAGGAGAAGAGTTTCTGCTTTTCCTCCCGGTTCAGTAATAGTCAGGCGGAGTATGCCGCCCGATTCTTCCAGTTCCATGGACGTTACATCAAGAAGAGATGTACCTCCGGATAAGTCAGCCTGTGCATCTTCCCTGGTAAAGAATTCCATCAATTTTCCGTCATTTACGTAAATATAAGTAAGATAGGAATCTCCATTTATATCCTGACGCAGACATAAGGTATCACCCATTTCTGTTTTTTCTACATAAATATTGCCGGAGGCATCACAGGCGCGGACTTTCTGCTCGATATAAGACAGACCGGTGTAAAGGCTGTATTCTTCCGCAGACTGGTCTGCAGTCTTCTGATAAAGTCCTGCTCCTGCCACAGTGACTGCCAGTGCTGACAAAGCAAAGACGCAGAAAAGGGAGATAGTAAAGACCAGGTCAATGGTATGATTTTTTCGTAAATAGGATTTCATAGGCTACCTTCCTTTCCGCAATACTGTGATTTCCGGCATCACATTTTCACCCTGAGGCTGATAATCTACCAGAAAACGGGAGGAATCATAGGTGATGCCGTATTTTTCTACCAGTTCCTCCAGGCTTTCCGGATAATAGCCATTGAGGGAATAG
>CALWHD010000120.1 GCA_944380235.1 uncultured Blautia sp. | reverse complement strand
TACCTTCACATACGTTGCGCAATATTATGAGAATGGTTGAGGCACGTAGTACTGATATTATTCAGAAATGGTTTACATATTTTGGAGAGATAAGTTATTATTGTTGATTTTTATTGGACCGCACTTGGATACGTTATGGAGAACCATATCACAAGTAAATGCTTTTTTTGCATTTGGATATGACTGGCATAGGATTAACTTAGTGAGGAAATGATCTATGGGCGTTAAAAATTACTTAATTGAGGGTGTATCATGTACTGGAAAAACTACCGTTTGCAACGAACTTCAAAAACGAGGGTATCATGCCATTCATGGCGACCGCCAATTAGCTTATCAAGGTGATCCGGAAACAGGTCTGCCGACAGATGGAATTATGCATGAACACCATATCTGGGATATACAAAAGGTAAAAGATATCGTTGCCGATCAAGAACATCCTGTCACATTTTTTTGTGGCGGATCCAGAAATTTTTCAAAGTTTATTGATTTATTTGACGGAGTATTTATTCTTGAAATTGATTCTGAAACGTTAAAAAGGCGTTTAGATAAACGCCCAAAATTTCCTGCCGGAAGGATCTTTTATGCTTGCAGCCGCATCCATCCCCCTGGCAGGAATGCATTTTACAGGGACTGTGGGTATTCTTTGCTGCCGGAACAGAGAATACCGCTTTGCAACGTATCTGGGCGCATCCGTTAAAAAAATGGGAGAGAGAGAACTTCTGATCCGACAAGGACGCTACAGGCTTCAGGTACATTTCCGAGATAAAAGAGGAAGGATACTGAAAGCTCCAAAGAAAGGTAAGATGACGCGGAAAGTATGGGAAAATATCTCTTGTGGAGCGGAATACACGCTGATGTATGGAAAACGGATATTGTTGCATGTGGTGACAGACAGGGCGGCAGCGGAATATGAGACAAAAGAAGATATCTAATTTACTCATAACAATTATAAAACTTATAATCATGGAATATTTATACAGCAAAAAGCGGAGGAGGAAGACTCTATGACAGAAAAAGAAAAATCTTATGCTGGAATATTATACCAGCCGGGCGATGCGGAGCTTGCCGCAGACCGGGATGAGACAGTAAAAAAATATATGAGTACAATCAGCTGCACCCGCTGGATCGTGAGACCAGACGTGAAGCCATTGGAAAAATCTTCCGAAAAGTTGGAAAAAATTGTGTGGTAGAACAGCCTCTTTTCTGTACCTATGGATACAATGTCACTGTGGGGGATAATTTTTTTCTCAATGTGAATGGGAAATTAATGGACAGTGGAAAAATCACTATAGGCGATAACGTATTTATCGCCCCTAATGTTTGTATCATAACGGAAGAACATTCCATGAATCTTGAAGAGCGCATCGCCGGTCTGGAATACACGCGTCCAGTTACCATAGGAGATGGAGTCTGGATTTGTACAGGTGCTTTGATTTTGCCAGGTGTTACCATTGGTGACGGAAGTGTGATCGGAGCCGGAAGCGTTGTGACCAAAGATATTCCACCAAGGAGTCTTGCTGTAGGCAACCCCTGTAAAGTAATTCGCAGATTATAGGTTACAGAATCGAAACATTGTAATTTTTCAAGGAAGGGATTGAAACATGGATTCTCTTTTTGTTAAAAAAATTTGTATTGACTGGAAACATATTCCAGAAAACAGCTATCTGAATGAAATTCCATCTTTGAAAGGGATAGAAGAAATTTGTTTTAAAAATCCGGTGACTTATTTCGCAGGGGAAAACGGCACAGGAAAGTCCACAATACTGGAAGGTATTGCTGTTGCTTACGGTCTTAATCCGGAAGGGGGAAGCCGAAACTATTCCTTTTCTACCTATGATTCCCATTCAGAACTTTGGGATGCAGTTACCGTTGTACGGGGGACCCGGAGAAATAAATGGGGATATTTTCTCAGAGCGGAAAGCTTTTATAATGTTGCCACGAAAGAAATGGAATATGCAGATATCGCCCATCCTTCTATGAAGCTTCATGAACGGTCACATGGAGAAAGTTTTCTGGCGATTATGCAGAATAAATTGTCTGCAGCAGGTCTCTATATTCTGGATGAACCGGAAGCCGCTCTGTCTCCTCAGAGACAGCTGACTCTTCTGATTGAGATAAAAAAAGCTGCTGCAGCTGGGGCTCAATTTATTATTGCCAGTCATTCTCCGATTCTTTTAGGATATCCGGGAGCAGATATCCTGTCTTTTGACAACGGCAAGCTGGATTTTATAGAATACGAAGAGACAGAGAGTTATCAGGTGACAGAAATGTTTATTAATAATAGAGAATATTTGCTGAGAAGACTTTTTGAGATATAGTTATACATAGTATCCCATCTTTGTTCCAGTACCTGGCTGGTTAACAGTAAAAATAACAGCAAATTGAAATCGGAAAGGAGAACAGAATGAACGCATTGATAATAAATTGCAGCCCAGTCAGAAACGGTGCCACCGCTGAAATTACAAGAATCGTGAGTGCTTGTCTTAAAAGAGAATATACTATAAAAAATATTTGTATAGACGATTTTGACATTAAATATTGTAAAGGATGCAGAAACTGTCATAAAACTGGTAAATGTATCATTCAATACGATGACGTACCTGAAGTGATGAAGCAATATAACTGGGCTGATATTATTATTTCGGTATCTCCGTCATATTGGGCTGATATCCCTGGGCAATTTAAAGTATTTATTGATCGATGCACTCCCTGGTGTAATACACATGACCCCCATGCATCAATCGGGATCGGTAAAAAGGGATATACAATTGCTCTGAGGACGGGGTCAGGAATAAGCGAATGTAATAAAATAATTGAAAGTATGGAACATTTTTATGGACATCTTCAAATTGTACCAAGTGGAAGATTGGGATTGTGTTCTATAGAATATAAAGAAGATGTAGGGGACAGAATACAAGAAATTGAAAGTTTTTGCAGCAAAATAACAAATGAAAAAAAGATTGATTTTTAAAAACTGAAGAGGAAAACAAAATGGACGACCAAGTAAAAATCCGAGTTGCGGCAGTGGAAGACGCAGAAAAAATATTGGAGGTCTACAGGCCTTATGTAGAAAAAACAGCAATTTCTTTTGAGTACTGTGTGCCAAGCCTGGAAGAATTCAGAGACAGGATAAAAAATACGCTGAAAAAATATCCATATCTTGTTGCGGAACAAAACGGGGATATTTTAGGCTATGCTTATACCAGTGCCTTTGTGGGGAGGGCAGCTTATGACTGGTCAGCAGAAATGACAATTTACTTAAAAGAAAATAAACGTAAAATGGGACTTGGGAAAAAGCTGTATCATGTAATGGAAGAAATCAGCAAAGCTCAGAATATCACCAACTTAAATGCCTGTATCGGATATCCGGAAAAAGAAGACGAGTATTTAACAAAGAACAGCGCTCAGTTCCATGGGCATTTAGGTTATCGCATGGTAGGCGAATTTTACAAATGTGGTTACAAATTTAACCGGTGGTACAATATGGTCTGGATGGAAAAAATTATTGGTGCTCATACTCCCAATCAGGCACCGCTGATAAAATTCCCTGACCTGGAGAAAGATGTCCTGCAAAAGGCGGGAATCGATTTTTAGCGTGTTCTTGGAAATGGTCCTGTAAACGTTGGTGCGTTAGTTTCCCTCTGGAAACTTGAGGTAAACTTCTCTTGTAAACCGTATCTGATAATGATAAGATAGATTTCAGGAAATAACAAACAGGAAGGAAGCGCTTTATCATGCAAAGTCAGATTACAAGAGAACAAGCATTAAATCTGCTGAAAAAATATAATAAGGAGCCTTTTCATATCCAGCACGGACTGACTGTGGAAAAAGTCATGCGCTGGTTTGCCCGGGAACTTGGGTATGGGGAAGATGAAGATTACTGGGCGATCACAGGGCTGCTCCATGATATTGATTTTGAATTGTATCCTGAGGAGCATTGCCAGAGGGCTCCGGAACTATTAAGGGAAGGCGGAGTCGGAGAAGATATGATCCATTCTGTCTGCTCTCATGGATATGGCATTTGTTCCGATGAAAAACCGGAGCATGAAATGGAGAAAGTTTTATTTGCAGTGGATGAACTTACCGGACTGATCGGTGCAGCGGCTCTTATGCGCCCCTCAAAAAGTGTGATGGATATGGAGGTCTCCAGCGTTAAAAAGAAATTCAAAGACAAGCGGTTTGCGGCCGGCTGTTCCAGAGATATCATAAAGAGCGGCGCACAGGATCTTGGCTGGGAATTAAATGATCTGTTTGACAGGACGCTTAAAGCAATGCAGTCCTGTGAAGAAGAGATTCGCAGAGAAATGGAAGCAGAAGCTTAAGAGAGGTTTTTGTATGTCACAGATTATTGAGATCACAGATTTTGAAGCTCCCCAGCTGGATATTTATGCCCGGTTTACGGAAGCCCAGCTTCTAAACAGGCATGAACCCCAAAAGGGTATTTTTATTGCAGAAAGTCCCAAAGTGATACAGCGTGCTCTTGACGGGGGCTGTACGCCCATTTCTTTTCTGGTGGAACACAGACACTTGGAAACCCAGGCAAAAGAACTGATTCAGCGCTGCGGAGATATTCCGGTATATACTGCAGAATTTGCTGTTCTTACAAAGCTCACAGGTTTTCAGCTTACCAGGGGAATGCTGTGTGCCATGCACCGCCCTATGCCCTTGCATCCCCGGAATGTCTGTCAGGACGCAAAAAGGATCGCAGTTCTGGAAAATATTGTAAACCCTACGAATGTGGGGGCTGTTTTCCGTTCAGCGGCAGCTCTGAATATGGATGGTATCCTTCTGACCCCGAACTGCAGCGATCCTTTGTACCGAAGAGCCATCCGGGTGAGTATGGGGACAGTCTTCCAGATTCCCTGGGCTTTTCTTACAGGAGATTTTACCTGGCCTGATGCAGGAATAAAGCATCTGCATGAGCTGGGATTTAAGACTGCTGCAATGGCGCTGGATGATAATTCTGTGCCTATTGATGATCCCCGGGTAATGAAGGAAGAAAAACTTGCTGTTGTTCTGGGAACAGAGGGAGACGGGCTTGCTGCTGACACTATTGCAGACTGCGATTACACCGTCCGAATTCCTATGTCTCACGGAGTAGATTCTTTAAATGTGGCTGCTGCCAGTGCAGTGGCTTTCTGGCAGCTTGCCGGAAAAAAATAAAGTTTTGGAGGACAGACATATGAAAAAGGTCGTAACTTTTGGAGAAATCATGCTGCGTCTGAAGCCCCCGGAAAACCTGAAAATTCTTCAGTCCAGAGATTTTCAGGCGAGCTACGGAGGGGCAGAGGCCAATGTGGCGGTTTCTCTGGCAATGTTTCATGATCCGGTTTCCTTTGTGACGAAGCTGCCGGATAATCCAGTGGGATGCGCGGCGCTCAATGAAGTCCGTCACTATGGGGTAGATACTTCACAGATATTGCGGGGCGGCTCCCGGCTGGGAATTTATTTTTTTGAAAAGGGATATAATATCCGCCCTTCTAATGTAGTCTACGACCGGGAATACAGCGCATTTTCACTGGCTGAGTCAGAAGAATTTCACTGGGAGAACATCTTGAAAGATGCTGATATTTTTTATTTTTCCGGTGTTACTCCGGCAGTAAGCGAACAGATAGAAAAAGCTGTTTTAAATGCTTTAAAATATTGTAAGAGCCACAACGTCCAGGTTATATGCGATCTGAATTACCGTTCAAAAATGTGGGATACCCAGAAGGCGCAAATGGTTATGAAAGAGCTGATGAATTATGTAACGTTGTGCATTGCCAATGACGAAGATTTTGAGTCTGCTCTTGGAATCCATGCTTTCGACGGAGATATGGAGCACGGAATCGATCAGATTGAAACCTATAAAGATGGGATGGCCCAGATCTTAAAACAATATCCGGGCTTTCAGGCAGTTGCAAGTGTTCTGAGGAACATGCATAGTGCAGAAGACGGCGAGTGGATGGGAATTTATCTGAAAGACGGAAAGTTCTATGAAAGCCCGGTGCATACGGTGCATAGTCTGGAGGCGGTAGGCGCCGGAGATGCTTTTGCAGGCGCGCTGCTCCACGGTCTGCTTCATGATTTTACACCGCAGGCACTGATTGATTTTTCTATCACTGCCAGCGTGATGAAACTGATGATCCAGCAGGATTTCAATGTGATAACAGAGGC
>CALWHD010000119.1 GCA_944380235.1 uncultured Blautia sp. | reverse complement strand
TGTACTTCTAGCTCTGTCACATCTGCTCCCGCCTGTACTGCCTGGGTTTCTCCGTCGCCTGCCTGTACAGTTGTATCTGCCGTTGAAGATCTGCTGGAATCTTCAACAGAGCCCCCGGCTGTTTCCCGGGCATCCTGGCTGCATCCGGCAAGAAGACCTGCTGTCAGCACTACTACTGTCATAGTCTCTAACATTCTCTTTTTTAACTGATTTTTCATTTTTCATTTCCTCACTTTCCGGCCGAAAGGCCTTTATTCTTCCATAAGGACATTCATCCCTGTTTTCCCAATCTTTCCGGCAAGAAGCCATGCCGCTCCAAAGAACAAAAACGTTACCGCAATCCCCGGCATCATCATATTTCCCACATCAGGATGCGAGGCAAAATTACTGATTCCTGCCAGACGCATCACTGCCGACACCAGGGGATCCGTAAAAACAGCCCCGCACAAGGTTCCAAGAATCCCTCCGATAAGTGCAGTAATTCCAAATCTGAGAGCGAAAGAGCATCTCAGCATTCCCACTGTACATCCAAAAGAACGGTAAATCGCCAGATCTCTCTGTTCTGCATTTAAGATCTTCTTTCCGGCCATTACTGTAACAATTACGATAAATACAGCAATCATCCCATACATAAATGCCAGCATAAAATGCATTGCCGAAAGGATTCCGAAAAGTCCGGGCCAGGTATTCTGATGTACATGGACGTCTCCCCCGTATGCACTCTCCAGAGCATTTGTGATGTTCTCCCGCTGAGACGGATCTTCCAGGAAATAGTGATGGCACCAGATCCTTGGATCGTCCTGCCCGATGGAAAGGTATCCTTCCCGGCTCAACCCTAAGTTTGCTCCCATATCATTGGCACAGTGGTAGATTCCGGAAACGATAAACTCTCCGCTTCCTGTGTCACCCCGGATAGTTACCGTATCTCCTATATCCACACCAAGGTCAGCAGCCAGCACTTCTGTCAGAACCACCTCATCGGCCTCTATACATGTCTCTCCCCGGCTGATATGGAACCGCTCAGGTTCAGTGATCACATTTGCCGTATAGTTTGTGCCATTCACCGACACACTGGGCATGGCCAGTTCATAGCTGTCTGTAATGCCACTGTAGGAAAGAACTGCTGCCTCCATCTCCGCTTCACTCAGCTCTCCCAGCGCCTGTACTCCCAGGTCAAGATCCGATGGATTAAATGCATCCATCATTCCCTGTCCATCCGGTCCAAGCCAACTATTCATCCTGCCTGTAAGGGACGCAAAGAAAACCAGCAGTACCGCTACGATGCAGGCACTGAGATATCTTTTCTTTCCTGTCTTAAGCTGACGAACGGCAAGGTGCCAGGGAAGAGCCTCTTTTCGGATCCCAGTCTTGTCTGCTGTTTTATGTTGTTTTCTTTTTCCGGAATATCTGTTTCTAGTCCTTTTCGGGGTTTCCCGTATCGCTTCCATCGGTGATATAGCCATAATCTTCTGCATCCGCAGCAGGGCATATCCTCCAAGAATGATAAGAACCGCTGCTGCTCCCCCTATACAGGGAAGCACCGGAATACCTGATGGAAGCAGAAGTCCCGTAGTCGTCACTGTCATTCCCGTGATCACCTGCACTGCCGGTACAGCACATAAAATTCCCAGAATGCTCCCTGAGAAAACTGCCGTTATATTCTGGGCTTCTTGAACCAGCAGCCAAGTCTGCACGGACACTCCCAGGGTCTTTAGTATCCCCATGTCCCTTTGTTCCTGTTCCACCATGCCGGAGATACTGTGTCCCAGCACTACCAGCGTCACAAGAAGCAGAATCAACGCAAATGCTGCCAGAATCCCGCAGAAGGCATTCTGCAAAATGGACATAAAGCTTTGAATCGTATAAGCACTGTGGATTTCTTCCGTATATTCCGGAAGGGACGTGGAACTGGTCAGCAGCTGATTCATCTGATCGGATGTAATCTCTGTATCCCCGCCTGAAAAGATATGGAGCATAGCCCCCTCACGGGCCAGGGCATCCGACCCTTCCTGCCGAATGATATTTCTGATCTGTTCAAAATCTGCCTCTGATATAAGGAATCCCTTCATGCCGATCATGGAACTTCCCATAAATGGATCCTCATAATATCCTGCAACAGTCAGTTCCACATCCATCCCGTTTCTTGCAATACGGAAGATGATCGTATCTCCAATCTTCAGGTTCATAATAGAAATCATGGACGGAGAAATGTATACCTCCCCCTGTCTGATTTCTTCCGGTGCTTCCTGCCGTCCGGTCAGATCATTGTTCAGGAAACGGTATCGTTGTTCGCCCGGCGTCCAGCGGATCATCTGACCTTCACTGTCTGACTCAACTGCGTTTCCTTCATAATCCGAGAAAATAACCTCCTGGCTCTGCACGTCTCCAATCTCCGGTAAAGAGGTGATCTCCCAGGTCAGATTTCCCATATCCGGCACATCAGACACCCACCCGGTGATCTGCCCGTATCCTGCCTGCACCAATTCATTCTGGATATAGGAATTGCCATTCAGCCAGACTGACAGGACCACAGACAAGGAGAGGACAGTAAGAAATACAAGCAGGCCGATCCCGATCAGACTTCCTTTCTGCTTTCTCAGACCTGCCCGAAAAAGTATCCGTTTTTCCAAGATTTTCCTCCCCCTTTACCACTGCAGGCTGGACAGCCATTGGCTTAACTTATTTTCTCTTGCTTTCTCCTGTATCTCACTATAGGAAGGCAGCTTCAGTTCATCTAAGACTTTCCCATCCTCCAGATACAGGATTCTGTTTCCTCTTGCCGCTGCCCGCAGGTCGTGGGTCACCATAAGAATACTTTGACCGGAACGGTTTAAGTCTGTCAAAAGATTCAGGACCTCTGTGGTATTGGAGCGGTTCAGTGCTCCGGTAGGCTCATCGGCAAAAAGCAGTCCCGGCTGTCCGATCATAGCTCTCGCAATGGCCGCCCTCTGAGCCTCCCCGCCGGACACCTGGGAGGGAAACCGGTTTTCGGCTTTTTCCACATTCATTTGCTTCAGCAGCTGCCTGGCCCTTTCACGGATTTCCTCCGTGCTTCCTTTTCTGCTCACATAGCCTGCCACAGCTACATTTTCCAATAAGGTCAGGTTGCTCACCAGATTGGTCTGCTGAAACACAAAGCCGAATTCTTCTGCCCGAAGCTTTGCCATCTGTTTTTCCTTTAAACCGCTGATCTGCCTGCCTTTATAAAAAACCTGTCCCCCGGAAATCTGATCCATGCCGCTCAGGGCATAAAGTAAAGTAGACTTTCCTGCCCCTGAAGAGCCCATGATCACGGTAAAGTCTCCGTCATAAATCTCCAGATCAATCTGATCAAGAACCGCTGTCTTCTTATTTCCCTGTAGGAAAATGCGGCTGACCTTTTTACCCTGCAATATCGTATTCATTGTTTCTTTCCTTTTCCTGCTTTTTTCTGTCTGTTTTTTCCCTCCATGTTTCCCGGGTAATTTTCTCCGGCAAAAGGATCAAAGGTTTTTTCCCTGTCCTGGGGTCAGGCAGGATCTCATCTACAAAATTCACATAAAACTGCACATAATCCAGATGCTTTTCCCTAAGGATCCCTCCCATCTGCGCCATCATCTCAGAACGAATCTTACTTTCCGAAGCCCCGTCTGCAATCTGCGCATACATCTCAAATGCATCGGTTCCGATCTGACAGAACTGATAATCTTTCAATCCCTCAATACAAAATCCTTCTATGGCAAGGGGGTGTAAAAATTCCCTTCTTCCAAAGCTGTCTTCAAACCAGAGAATATCCTCATTCCTTC
>CALWHD010000118.1 GCA_944380235.1 uncultured Blautia sp. | reverse complement strand
AACTTTCCCTTCATGATAAATAGTTACCTCCAGCCAGGTAGACAGGGCATTTACAACAGAGGCTCCAACTCCATGCAGTCCGCCGGATACCTTGTATCCCCCGCCGCCGAATTTGCCTCCTGCATGAAGAATTGTGAATACAACTTCAACAGCAGGAATTCCTGCCTTATGATTAATCCCTACCGGGATTCCTCTTCCATTATCAACAACGGTGATGGAATTATCCTCATTTACTGATATATCAATTTCTGTGCAGTATCCCGCCAGCGCTTCGTCCACGGAATTATCTACAATTTCATAGACCAGATGATGAAGCCCTCTTGCGGAAGTGCTCCCGATGTACATACCCGGTCTTTTTCTTACTGCTTCCAGGCCTTCCAGAATCTGAATCTGGTCGGCTCCGTACTCTGTATTAATTTCTGTACTCATGCAATTCCTCCTGTTTTCAGGCATTTGCCTCTGTGATTATCTTCTATCCGCGCATACTTTATGTCAACCTTCAAGAAGGATTATATACGTTTCCGTCTATTACTTTAAAAATTTTGCTGATATGAAATCTCCTGTCTACAAAATCATCCAGACCGGTACAGGTAATCAGGGTCTGTACCTCATGGATACTGTTTAAAAGATAATTCTGCCTGTTGGAATCCAGTTCTGACAGCACGTCATCCAAAAGCAGCACCGGCATATCTTTCACGATTTTCTTTATCATATAAATTTCAGACAGTTTCAGCGATAATGCCGCTGTTCGCTGCTGCCCCTGAGAACCATATCTGCGTATGTCAATTCCATTTACAAGGACACACAAGTCATCTCTGTGAGGACCTGCAGAAGTGATCTTAAACCTGCAGTCTCTTTCTCTGTCCGCTGTCAGTCTGGAAAGAAGCGTCTGCTCCTCTGCATTTGGTTCATAGACCAGCCGGATACTTTCCTTTCCGCCTGTAATGCTGCCGTGTATCCCTTCAATAATGCCGTTCATCTCTTCAAGAAACATTCTGCGGCTTTTCACGATCAGTTCCCCGTACCGTGCAAGCTGTATATCCCATACATCCAGGGTGGATTTCAACGATTCCTGGAAAGCAATATCTTTTAAAAGCTTATTTCTCTGGTTCAGCACATGATTATAAGCCGAAAGATTGGAAAGATAAATTTTATCGAGTTGACATAATTCTAAATCCATAAATCTTCTTCTCTCGCCCGGACCGTTTTTAATGATATTCAGATCCTCCGGAGAGAAAAAAACCATATTTAAAATGCTGAAAAGCTCTCCCGCTTTCTTAATGGGAATCCCGTCAATGGCGATTCCTTTTGCTTTATTCTTTTTCAAATGCATGTCAATTCTGCGGGAAACGCCGTCTTTCTTCACTTTCATACGGATATGCGCCTCATCAGAATCAAACTGTATCATCTCTTTGTCTTTGCTGCCTCTGTGAGATTTTGTAGTTCCGCACAGATACGCGGCTTCCAGAATATTCGTCTTACCCTGAGCATTATCGCCGTAGAAAATATTTGTTCCACTGTCCAGTTCCAGGGAAAGAGAATGATAATTCCGGAAATTTTTCAGCTCTATTGATTCAATATACATAGTGCACCCTGTTATTTACCATAATTGACCCCCTGCTCTGCAGGATCTCAATTATTTAATAATTTTAATCTCTTCTCCATGAAAAGAGATTATATCCCCGTCATACAGCTTTCTGCCTCTTCTCGTATCAACCTCACCGTTGACCTTGACCTCTCCGTCCTGAATGACATATTTGGCTTCAACGCCGTCTTCCACCAGATTTGCGGCCTTCAGCGCCTGTCCAAGCTTAATAAACTCATCTCTCAGTTTAATTGTTTCCATTTTTTCCTCCTGACGGCTTTTACACCTGTTTTATCTTCCAACTGCATTAAAATTTACCGGAAGAATCAGATAAATATACTGCTGCGCATCATCCCGGATAAAGCAGGGAGCTTTGGCATTCATCAGATAAATACTGATTTCTTCATCATCTATTACTTTCAGGGCATCGATCAGGAATTTCGGATTAAATCCGATCATAATATCCTTGCCCTCTTTTTCAATATCGATCTCTTCCTTCATAGAACCGATCTGAGAATCGATCCTGAGTTCTAACTGCCCATCCTGGATATTGATGATAATAGGCTTTTTCTCCCCTTCTTTTACCAGCAGAGTTGCCCTGTCAATACAGTCCAGGAATTCTTTTTTATTAATTTTTACCTTTGTCTCATAATCACTGGACAGCATCTGGTCGATTTTGAAATATTCCCCTTCGATCAGACGTGAAACTACTGTGGTATCATCAAACTCAAATAAGATATGGTTTGCGGAAAGATAGATTTCAGCCATATCCTCCATTTCTCCGGACAGGATTTTGCTGATTTCATTTAAAGTCTTTCCTGGGACAACTACTTTCCTGTCGCGGCATTCATCCTTTAAAGGAATTTTTCTTATGGAGATACGATGCCCGTCCAGAGAAACAACCCTGAGCATATTATTTTCTATCTGAAAAAGTTCACCTGTCATCAGTTTATTATTTTCATTAGCAGCAATAGAGAAGATGGTCTGACGGATGATTTCTTTTAAAGTAAACTGAGAAACCCGTATTCCTTCATCTTTTTCAATTAAAGGAAGGTAGGAAAAATCTTCTCCTGATTTTCCGGGAATGTTAAATCTTGCTTTTTCACAGGTAATGGTTGCATTTAATTTCTCATCCGTTTCAATGGTAACATCATTTTCAGGAAGCTTTCTTACAATATCTGAGAAAATCTTAGCGTCAAGGGCAATGATGCCTTTTTCAAGAACAAGTCCCTGAACACGGGTTTCAATACCCAGTTCCATATCATTTGCTGTAAATTTAATATCATTTGTTGAAGCATCAATGAGAATACATTCCAGGATCGGCATTGTTGTCTTACCGGGTACGGCTTTCATGACGATATTGACGCTTTTTTGAAGTTCAGCTTTAGAACAAACTAATTTCATAATGTGAATAACTTCCTTTCTGTGGTGAGGTGGTTTATAAAATATAAATTTAATAACAAATCCGCAGTAATCGCCGTAGGGGCTGTGAATATGTGAATAACTCCCGAAAACCGCATAAATACAAGGGTTTGGAGTATGGATAACTTTGTGGGTTCAGGTTGAAGTTCCAGTGGAACCGGTGTTGATAAAAATGTGGGTAAGAAATCGCAGAAATTTCAATTGAGATTTTCCACATATAATTCACACGGTATTCACCAGGTAATGTGGATAACTTTCAGCCTGCACCTTTACTGCTTGGAAGGGTTCAGTTTTTTCTTCAGGATCTCGATGGTCTCCCTGGTTGCGTCAGAGGTCTGGATTTCTTTTTCGATTTTTTCCACGCCGTTCATAATCGTGGTATGATCTCTGCCGCCCAGATATTTACCTACATTTTTTAGGGTAATCCCTGTCATATCTCTGCACAGATACATAACAATCTGGCGAGGGAAGACCACTTTGGAATTTCTTTTGTTGCCCACAATGTCAGAGGGCGAAAGATCAAAGTGTTCCGCAACTACATTGATGATCAGCTCCGGAGTTACTACCCTTTTTTCATTAGGAGAAATAATGTCCTTTAAAACTTTTTCTGCAAGTGCCAGGTTGATCTCACTTTTTTCCAGGTTGGCATATGCCATGATCTTGTTCAGGGATCCTTCCAGCTCACGGATATTTGATTTTACATTTCTTGCAATATATTCAATAACCTTGTCGTCAATTTTATAACCGTCCAGTTCTTCCTTTTTTCGGAGAATAGCCATTCTGGTTTCATAGTCCGGAGCGGAAATATCTACGATCAGACCCCATTCAAAACGGGAACGGAGCCGGTCTTCCAGGATTTCCATATCTTTAGGTGGTTTATCTGAGGAAATAACGATCTGTTTTTTCGCACCGTGAAGAGTATTAAATGTGTGGAAAAATTCTTCCTGAGTAGATTCCTTTCCGATGATGAACTGAATATCATCAATAAGAAGTACATCGATATTCCTATATTTTTCGCGGAACTTGGACATAGTTGAATTATTTCCGTTACGGATAGATTCAATCAATTCATTGGTAAAATATTCACTGGTCACATACAAAACCTTGGCGTTGGGATTTTTCTGAAGCACAAAATGTGCGATAGAATGCATTAAATGGGTTTTTCCCAGACCTACACCTCCGTAGATAAAAAGCGGATTGTAGGCTTCACCGGGAGATTCTGCCACAGCAAGGGAAGCCGCATGTGCCATTTTGTTGTTATTGCCGACTACGAAAGTGTTGAAAGTATAGCGTGGGTTCAGATTCGCCTTTGCTACATTTTCATTTGTGTCCGTATCTGCAGGGGAAGGAGTTTCCACAAATTCTTCCTTGATCTCATCGGGAAGTACCAGGGAAATTTCGTAATCTTCTCCTGTGGTCTCCGCAATGGCTACTTTTAAAGGAAGAAGATACTTCTTATTAATATAGTTGAGTGCCATGCTGCCGTTCGTCACGATGATGGTGACCACATTGCCTTCCACCTTGTGTACCTTCAGCGGTTCCAGCCATGCGGAAAAGGAAATATCAGATACATCGTGTTCGATTTTTATCATATTTAGAATTTCAGACCATTTTTCCTGTATAATGTGCATTTTTTATTCTCCTAAAAAGTATAATTTGAACAATTTAAACACAACAACAAGAGAAAGTCCGCAAAAGCGCACTTTCCTTAAGCGTATATATATCTATATAATATAATAAAAACGAATTTTAAGCAATGAAAAATTACGGGATTGTGGGAAGAAATATGCATCTCTGTGTAAAATTCAGCTGTGGCTATGTGGATAACTAATCGGCTGCTATATAATATAGAAGAAATATTTTATAGGATTGTAAAAAAATTAACAAGATTCAGGGGATGTGTGTATGTGGAAATATTTATGTGGATAATGGGGAAATCCACATAATACTATTCTGGGGAAAGAGGTAAATGTGAAAAATGTGTATAATGTAAAAAACACAATCCACATGTCGAAAATCCTTGTAAAATAAGGATTTTTGAAAAATTTGAGCGTAAATATGTGTATAAAATGAAAAAGTTATCCACAAGTTATCCACATTTTGTGGATAAAATTACGTCAACTAAAAAATGTGTGTAAATCTGTGTACAAGAAAGTGGATAACAACAGTTAAAAGGAGTAATCCACAATTTTCTGTGGATAGGCTGTGGATAACCTGTATATAACGTCTTTCCTGCGAAAAACAAAGGAAAAATGTCAATAAATGCTTGACGAAACAGGGCTTTATGAATATAATTGTAATGATGTTTTCTATCATGCATAACTAGAGAGACATCAAAGATGTCCAGTTGATATAAGGAGGTGCCTTGAGTTATGAAAATGACATTTCAGCCGAAAAAAAGACAGAGATCCAAAGTTCATGGATTCAGAGCTAGAATGAGCAGCAAAGGCGGAAGAAAAGTTTTAGCTGCCAGAAGAGCAAAAGGAAGAAAAGTATTATCAGCTTAAGACCGCAGCATTGTGGTCTTTTCTTCTCTTTGCGTAAAAGGACAAAGTATGAAATATTCAGAATCATTAAAAAAGAACAGCGATTTTCAACTGGTTTATAAAAAGGGAACATCTTTTGCGAATCGATATTTGGTTATGTATGTAAGGGAGAACCAGTTGAATCGTAACAGAGTTGGAATATCCGTAAGCAAAAAAGTAGGAAACAGTGTGGTAAGGCATCATTTGACACGATTGATCAGAGAAAGTTACCGCCTTAATGAAGAAAGATTTAAAAATGGATATGATATAGTTGTAATTGTAAGAGTGAATGGGAAAGAACAGGGTTTCCATTCATTTCAGAGTGCCTTGCTTCATTTAGGAAGACTCCATAAAATAATGAGAAGTGAAGAGAATGAAAAAAGTATTGATAGCAATGATTAGATTTTATCAGAAGTATTTATCCCCGCTGAAGAGAACTTGTTGTCCCTATGTACCCACCTGTTCTCAGTATGGACTGGAAGCCATTGAAAAATACGGTGCATTAAAAGGCGGTCTGCTTGCTGCATGGAGAATTTTAAGGTGTAATCCTTTTTCAAAAGGTGGATATGATCCTGTGCCGTGAGCATTTAATATGGGCTAATTTAGAAGGAGGATACTGTTTTGGGTATGTTACTATCGAAAAGTACGATGCCGATCGTTAATTGGGTAGCCGAAGTTATGGGCTGGCTGATGAACGGCATTTACAGCATTGGGGTACACAATTTAGGTCTGTGTATTATTATCTTTACAGTGATCATATATGCGTTTCTGACCCCACTGCAGGTAAAACAGCAGAAATTTTCAAAAATGAATGCTGTCATGGCACCTGAACTGCAGAAGGTTCAGAAGAAATATAAAGGAAAAAAAGACCAGGCGTCCCAGATGAAGATGCAGGAAGAAACTATGGCAATCTACGAAAAATATGGAGTTTCTCCTACAGGAAGCTGCCTGCAGATGTTGATCCAGATGCCGATTTTCTTTGCACTGTATCAGGTAATTATCAATATGCCTGGATATATAGGCGGCATCAAGTCCATGTTTGATTCCGCTGTGGCTCATATCACCAGTGTGGATGGATTTGCGGAAATCATGTCCACATTTATCACAGACAACAGAATCAGAGTTTATACATGGAATGCTGACAACGTAACCAACAATCAGGTTATTGATGTTTTATATAACTTATCCCCGTCTCAGTGGGATAAACTGGCAGATATTGATCAATTTCAGGGATTTGCTGATGTTCTGAACCAGACTGCAGACAAGATCCAGCCGCTTCAGAACTTCTTGGGGCTGAACATTGCGGACAACCCCTGGGCACTGATCCAGTCAGGATGGTCTTCACATCATTATCTGCTGATTTTTGCCGCAGTTCTTATTCCTGTACTGGCATGGGCAACACAGGTCCTGAACATGAAGCTGATGCCCAGCTCTGCCAGCAATAACGGAAACAGCGGAAATTCCCAGATGGAAGCCACGATGAAGAGCATGAACTTGTTTATGCCGCTGTTTACAGCATTCATCTGTTTTACATTCCCTGTAGGTATCGGTATCTACTGGATCATCGGTGCAGTGATACGAAGTGTCCAGCAGCTGATCATCAACAGACACTTAAATAACATGGATATGGATGAATTCATCAAGAAGAATCAGGAAAAAATGGCTAAGAAGAGGGCTAAGAGAGGTGTTACCACCACTAACATCAGCCAGCAGGCAAAGACGAATGTAAAGAACCTTGAGCAGCCCAAAAAGAAGACCATTGCAGAAAAGAGCAATTCTGTGAGCAATACTTCCGGATATACTTCAAGCGCGCCGAAGACAAAGCCGGGAAGCCTGGCATCAAAGGCATATATGGTGGCTCAGTTTGATGAAAAAAATAAAAGCAAAAAGAAATAGAAGGTAAGGGGGAAGAAAAATGGAGTTCAGAGAGTTTTCAGCTAAAACAGTAGATGAAGCGATCACAAAGGCAAGTCTGGAATATGAGACTTCCAGTGAAAACCTGGAAATACAGGTCATCTCTGAAGGAAAGACAGGGTTTTTAGGGTTTGGTTCCAAACCAGCCATCATCAAGGCAGCAAAAAAAGAAACAAAAGACACCTTACCAGAAGAGCCTGCAGAAAAAAATCCTGTTGAGAAAAAGAAAGAAAAGAAGGATATAAAACCGGAACAGCCAAGGACTTCCAGGAGGGAAGAAACGAAGAGCGAACCAAGAAAAGAAATAAAGAGAGAGAGTCCGAAAAAAGAAGAGCAGAAAAAAGAAACTTTTAAAAAAGAAAACTCTCAGGAAAATAAGGTTCAGCAGCCTGCGGAAGAAAGAAAAATAGTGGCAAGAAGCGACGAAGAGATTGCTGCAATAAAGGCAGATGCTGAAAAATTCTTAAACGGTGTGTTCCGTGCAATGGATCTTGAAGTAGAGATCAAGATGGAATACAAGGCTGAAGAAGGAAATCTTGATATCGAATTTACAGGTTCCGATATGGGAATCCTTATTGGTAAGAGAGGTCAGACACTGGATTCTCTTCAGTATCTGGTAAGTCTGGTAGTGAATAAGGGAAGACAGGGATATATCCGTGTAAAACTGGATACCGAAGACTACAGAAAGAGAAGAAAAGAAACTCTGGAAAATCTGGCAAAAAGCATTGCCTACAAAGTGAGAAAGACAAGAAAACCAGTGTCCTTAGAGCCTATGAATCCATATGAAAGAAGGATCATCCATTCCGCACTGCAGGGAAACCGTTATGTGGAAACCTACAGTGAAGGAAACGAGCCGTACCGCCATGTTGTGGTAAAGCTAAAAGGCAGAGACAAATAAAGAAAGAATTTTGAGTTATTATTCTAGGTGAAAGCGTGAATAATAGGGGAACCTGTGCGCTTTTGCCTGGAATTTTTTTATACTATCATCTGCGGTATAAGTTCAGAGAGTGAGAAAGGAGAAGAAAGAATGGCAGATACCATTGCAGCGGCAGCTACCGCTATGACAGCATCCGGTATAGGGATCATCCGGATGAGCGGGCCGGACAGCAGAAAAATCGCAGGAAAAATCTATCGGTCAAAAGGCGGAAAAAAGAAGATAGAAGAGGTTTCAACCCACACCATCCATTATGGATTTATCTGCGACGGGGATGAGGTAATTGATGAAGTTCTGGTCATGGTCATGGACGGTCCCAGAAGTTATACAGGGGAGGATACCGTGGAGATCGACTGTCACGGCGGTGTTCTGGCTATGAAACGAGTGCTGGAGACGGTTATCAAGTACGGTGCAAGGCCTGCAGAACCAGGCGAATTTACAAAAAGAGCATTTTTAAACGGACGCATAGATCTTTCCCAGGCGGAAGCCGTGATCGATATTATCAATGCTAAAAATGAATATGCTCTGAAAAGTTCCGTCAGCCAGTTAAGAGGAAATATACAGCGGGCTGTGAAAAACATAAGAGAAGGGATTATTTATCAGATTGCCTTCATAGAATCTGCCCTGGACGATCCGGAACACATCAGCATTGACGGATACGGGGAAACTCTCAAGGAAGAAGTAAAGAAGCAGAAAAAAGCAGTACAGAAGCTTCTGGATACAGTGAGAGAAGGAAAACTGTTAAAAGAAGGAATCAAGACGGTTATTGTAGGAAAACCCAATGCCGGGAAATCATCTCTGCTGAATCTTCTGGTAGGAGAGGAACGTGCTATTGTCACAGAGATTGCGGGAACTACCAGGGATATTCTGGAGGAGACTATTGTACTGAGCGGTATCTCTCTCAGGATGATCGATACTGCAGGCATCCGGAATACAGAGGACGTGGTAGAAAAAATCGGTGTAGGAAAAGCCATTGAACATGCAAAAGACGCAGATCTTGTTCTCTATGTGGTGGATTCCTCCGTACCGCTGGATGAAAATGACGAAGAGATCATACAGCTGGTAAAAGAAAAAAAAGCTGTGGTAATTTTAAATAAAACAGACTTGGATCAGGTGGTTTTTGAACAGGAATTAAGAGAAAAGACAGGTCAGCCGGTGGTACCAATCTCAGCTAAGGAAGAACAGGGAATTGATGATCTGGAGCAGCAGATCAAAGATATGTTTTTTGACGGGGAATTATCTTTTAATGATGAGATCTATATTACAAATCTCAGACATAAAACAGCTCTGGAAGAGGCGAAAAAAAGTCTGGAACTGGTGGAAGACAGCATTGAGATGCAGATGCCTGAGGACTTTTATTCTATTGACCTGATGAATGCCTACGAAGCCCTGGGAAGCATTATAGGAGAAGCGGTGGGAGAAGATCTGGTCAATGAAATTTTCTCCAAGTTCTGTACAGGCAAGTAAGAAAAGAAGATGTTTTATCCACTCCGGAAAAAGCGATGAATGATAAGATGTGGATAACTGACAGAAAAATTTCAGGAAATGTTGAAAGGATAGAAAGAAAAGAATGAACAGATTAGTGGAAGAATATGATGTGGCAGTGGTAGGAGCCGGACATGCCGGATGCGAGGCCGCTCTTGCCTGTGCCCGCCTGGGTCTGAATACTATTATGTTTACTGTAAGTGTAGACAGTATAGCTCTGATGCCCTGCAATCCAAATATCGGCGGAACTTCCAAGGGACATCTGGTAAGAGAGATCGATGCCCTGGGGGGAGAGATGGGAAAAAATATAGACAAGACCTTCATTCAGTCAAAAATGCTGAATGTTTCCAAAGGTCCTGCGGTGCATTCTTTAAGAGCACAGGCAGATAAACAGGAATATACAAGACAGATGCGGCGGACTCTGGAAAATACGGAGAATCTTACTATACGCCAGGCAGAGGTAACAGAAATTATGGCGGAAGATAACCGGGTAACCGGCGTTAAGACTTATTCCGGTGCAGAATACCATACAAAAGCTGTAGTGCTGTGTACAGGAACTTACTTAAAGGCAAGATGTATTTATGGGGACGTGAGCAATTATACAGGTCCAAACGGTCTTCAGGCAGCAAATTACCTGACAGATTCCCTGAAAAAACTGGGAATTGAGATGTATCGTTTTAAAACAGGAACGCCTGCCCGCATTGACAGAAGAAGCATTGATTTTTCAAAGATGGAAGAGCAGAAAGGGGATGAGAGGGTAGTTCCTTTCTCCTTCAGCACAGATCCGGAAGATGTGCAGATTGATCAGGTATCCTGCTGGCTCACCTATACCAACGAAAAGACCCATGAGATCATTCGGGAAAACCTGGACAGATCTCCGCTGTTTTCCGGCATGATCGAGGGAACAGGTCCCAGATACTGCCCGTCGATTGAAGATAAGGTGGTAAAATTCGCGGATAAAAACCGACATCAGGTATTTATAGAACCGGAGGGGCTTTCCACCAATGAAATGTATATCGGAGGTATGTCCAGTTCTCTGCCGGAGGACGTCCAGTATGCCATGTACCGCTCCGTACCGGGGCTGGAGAACGCAAAGATCGTGAGAAACGCCTATGCCATTGAATACGACTGTATCAATGCCAGACAGCTGTATCCTACCCTGGAATTTAAAAATATCAAAGGTCTGTTTTCAGGCGGCCAGTTTAATGGAAGCTCAGGATATGAGGAAGCAGCGGCCCAGGGACTGATCGCAGGGATCAATGCGTCCATGGAGATCCTGGGAAAGGAAATGCTGATCCTGGACCGCTCAGAGGCATACATCGGCGTACTGATCGATGACCTGGTGACCAAGGAAAACCATGAACCCTATCGTATGATGACAAGCCGGGCAGAATACCGCCTGCTGTTAAGGCAGGATAATGCAGACTTAAGGCTGCGGGAAAAAGGATATCAGGTAGGACTGGTGACAAAGGAACAGTATGATTATGTTCTCTGGAAGAAGAAAGTAATCGCAGAGGAAGCCGAAAGAATGGAACATGTGCATGTGGGAGCTGTGCCGGAAGTCCAGCAGCTTCTGGAAAAATATGAAAGCACCCCGTTAAAAAACGGAATCTCACTGGCGGATTTAATAAGACGTCCTGAGCTGACTTACGATATTCTCGCTCCTCTTGATAAAAAACGCCCGGATCTGCCTGAGGATGTGCGGGAACAGGTAAACATCAACATCAAGTATGACGGGTACATTAAGCGGCAGTTAAAGCAGGTAGAGGGCTTTAAAAAGCTGGAGACAAAGAAACTTCCGGAGGATCTGGACTACAATGAGATCAGCGGACTGCGCATTGAGGCAAAGCAGAAACTGAACGAATACCGTCCTGTATCCATTGGGCAGGCATCCAGGATCGCAGGGGTATCTCCGGCAGATATTTCTGTCCTGCTGGTCTATATGGAATCATACAGGAGACACAGATAAGGAGAAAAGAAATGGAATATAATCTTAGGGTTCTGGAGCAGGGATGCAGAGAATACGGAATTTCCCTTGATGAAAAGCAGAAACAGCAGTTTGTAAGATATTATGAACTTCTGACAAAGTGGAATAAGGTGATGAACCTGACAGGGATCACGGAGTTTGAGGAAGTTTTGCTGAAACACTTCGCAGACAGCCTGTCTATTGCAAAGTGCATGGATATGACCAGGATTTCTTCGTGCATTGATGTGGGAACCGGGGCAGGATTTCCCGGGATTCCTCTGAAGATCGCGTTTCCTCACCTAAAGATTACTCTTTTGGATTCCCTGAATAAAAGACTGAAATTTTTAGATCAGGTTATAGAAGAACTGGGGCTGGAAAGGATTGAAACGGTCCATGGACGGGCGGAAGACGGCGCCAGAAAGGCAGAATACAGGGAGCAGTATGACTTGAGTGTGTCCAGGGCAGTATCCCGCCTGGCATCCCTGTGTGAGTACTGTATGCCTTACGTCAGGGAAGGGGGATATTTTGTATCCTATAAGTCAGGAAAGGCGGCAGAAGAGATCGCAGAGGCGGGAAAAGCCATCCAGGTGCTGGGCGGCAAGGTGATAAAGGAAGATGATTTCTGTCTTCCAGACACGCTTATGGAAAGGACGCTGGTGGTCATAAAAAAAGTAAAATCCACACCAAAGAAATATCCAAGAAAAGCAGGGATGCCTACAAAAGAGCCGATTCTGTAGCTGATGCAGGAGAAGAGTCCGCAATACGGGCATCCAGAGATGCAAAAAGGACACTATACAAGAACGGAAGAAAAAAGCCAATGTACAAAGTAACCTGTACATTGGCTTTTTTTGCAGCAAAAGACGGATTGCAGGGTGTGACGTCTATGTATGATCTGCAGAAAGGACGGCAGGTGAGACAGCTTTGCACCAGCGAAAAAAGAAAGTATGGCTTCACAGAAAAAACACAATATTATCTAATTTTTATCACAATTTTTCCATAAAATAGAAAGGAAAAAGTTTTAGAAACAGGAGGGAGTATTTTGATTGAAGTAAGAAATCTTGTAAAGAAGTACGACAATCATATCGCTGTGGACCACTTGAATTTTACAGTGGAAAAAGGCAAAATTTACGGTTTTCTGGGACCAAACGGTGCGGGAAAGTCCACTACTATGAACATGATAACCGGATACATTGCATCTACAGAAGGAGAAATATTGATTGACGGCCACAATATTTTGAATGAGCCGGAGGAGGCAAAGAAGAAGATAGGATATCTTCCGGAAATGCCTCCTCTTTATCAGGATATGACAGTTATGGAATATCTGAGATTTGCAGCGGAATTAAAATCCATTCCCAGAGAAAAAAGAGAAGAGAATATTAAAGGAGTTATGTCAACTACAAAGCTTCACGATGTAAAGAACAGACTGATCAAGAATCTGTCAAAAGGTTATAAGCAGAGAGTGGGACTTGCCCAGGCGCTTCTGGGATATCCGGAGATCATTATTTTGGATGAGCCAACGGTGGGACTGGATCCAAAGCAGATCATAGAGATCAGGGATCTGATAAAAAGTCTTGGAAAAAAACATACCGTCATATTAAGCTCTCATATACTTTCTGAGGTGAGTGCAGTCTGCGATTATGTGCTGATCATAGATCACGGAAAATTGGTTGCCAGCGATTCTCCGGAAAATTTGAGTAAGGTGATGTCCGGAACAAATTCTCTGGAGCTTACCATAAAAGGAGAGCAGCAGGAGATAAGGAATGCCCTTGCTTTGGTAGAAAATATCGAAGATCTTATTTATCATGATTCCATAGTAGAAGGAGCATGTGATTTTTCTGTAAAGATCAGGGGAAATCAGGACGTGAGAGAGAACATTTTCTTTGCTCTTGCAGAGGCAAAATGTCCGATTTTGAAAATGCAGCCAAGCAATATGAGTCTGGAAGAAGTATTCCTGAAGCTGACAGACAGCAATTATGAGGAAGGGGGAGAAAGTGATCATGCTGGCAATATATAAAAAAGAGCTGAGAAGTTATATGACTTCTATGGCAGGTTATGTTTTTATCGCGTTTATCTTACTGATTCTGGGGATTTATTTTACTGCATACAATATGCAGTATGCAAGTCCGGATTTTGGTTTCACTTTAAGTTCCGTAACCTTTCTGTTTCTGATCATTACACCGGTTTTGACCATGAGGATCCTTGCGGAAGAGAAAAAGAATAAGACAGATCAGCTGCTTTTGACAGCGCCGGTTCCTGTGTGGAAGATCGTAATGGGGAAATATCTGAGTATGATCACTATTTATCTTATACCGGTTTTCATAAGCTCTCTGTATCCCTTTATTATGGGGAGGTACGGAACAGTATCTTATCCTATGGCATTTACCGCCATTCTTGGATTTTTCTTTCTGGGATGTGCTCAGATAGCAGTAGGACTTTTTCTTTCCTCTGTGACAGAAAGTCAGGTTATTGCAGCTGTGCTCACTTTCGGAGTTTTGTTCTGCAGTCATGTTATGGACGGCATTGAAAGCTTTTTTTCCGATACGGCGTTAAGTTCTATGATTGCTTTTGTTGTAATTTCTATTATCATTGCACTGGCAGTTTATCAGATGACAAAAGATATGTTTTTGTCTTCTGCAGTAGGGCTGGTGCTGGTGGCAGCCACGATCATTATTTATATTGTAAAATCATCGGTTTATGAAGGGCTGCTGCAGAAAGTACTGGATTTATTTGCGATCACGAACCATTATGACAATTTTGTTGGCGGTATTCTGGACATTACAGGTATTGTTTATATGCTGTCGGTTATCTGCATTTTTGTATTTCTGACTATCCAGTCCATACAAAAGAGACGCTGGAGCTGATATTCAAGATAGAATATGCCCGTCTTGGCAGGGCATATCCATGAGAGAAAGGAATTTGCAGATATGAAAAAAGAAAAAATTAATATGAAAGAAATCATCAGTAATTATAAAGAGCGGCGCGCCCGCAATAAAAAAGTATTAAAACACGGAAGTTACAGCATTGGTCTTACAGCAGTGATCATAGCAATTGTAGTAGTTTTTAATCTGGTTATCCAGGAATTACCTTCAAAATATAGAGAAATTGACTTGAGTACCCAGAAATTATATTCGATCGGTGATCAGACAGAAAAAATGCTGGAAGATCTGGATAAGGATGTGGAGATTTATTACATTGTCCAGGAAGGGTCCGAAAGCAGTGATATTGAAAAGCTTCTGGAAAAATACGAAGAGGGAAGCGATCATGTAAAAGTGGAGAAGAGAGACCCTGCTGTTTATCCTACATTTACATCCCAGTACACCAGCGATAATGTGACAAACAACAGTATTATTGTAGTATGCGGTGATAAAAATAAAGTGGTGGATTATTACTCCATGTATGAAACATCTATTAATTATCAGACCTATTCTCAGGAAGTGACCGGGTTTGATGGAGAAGGACAGATTACCAGCGCTATTAATTATGTGACATCAGAAGATATGCCGGTTCTTTATACTCTGGAGGGACATGATGAATCATCCATGAGTGAAACTATGAAAGATACGATCCAGAAAGCAAACATCGATATTCAGTCTCTCAATCTTCTGAGCACAGAAAGTGTGCCTGAAGACGCTGCATGCCTGTTTATTTTTTCTCCGGCGACTGACCTGACAGAAGATGAGGCAGGGAAGGTAATTGATTATCTGGAAAACGGAGGAAAAGCACTGATTGTCTCTGATTATTCTGAGGAAGATATGCCGAACTTTGATTCTGTTCTTGAGAGCTACGGAGTAAAGAGATGTGACGGTATTGTACTGGAAGGAAATACAGATAATTATATCTCTCAGAATCCATATTATCTGCTTCCGAATATTGAATCCAATGATATTACTTCAGAGTTATCCTCAGGAAGCCGCTATATTTTAATGGCATTGGCTCAGGGAATCCAGGAGATAGATAATCCCAGAGATACCCTGGATATTCAGAGCATTTTAACAACTTCTGACAGCGCGTACGCGAAAACGGATCTGGAAAATATGCAGACGATGGAAAAAGAAGACGGAGACATTGACGGTCCGTTTAACCTGGGTGTAACGATCAGTGAAGATCTGGGAGATGAAAAAGAAACACAGATTGTTTATTATTCTTCCTCTACACTTTTTGATGACACTATGAATACAACAGTATCAGGGACCAATTATGAACTTCTTTCAGCTTCATTATCCTGGCTGTGTCAGAGTGATGAAGAAGCAGATGTGATTTCTATAGCAAGTAAAAGTCTGGATACTACCACTCTGACCATTCCGGCAGCTGATGTGAATTTCTGGAGCATCTTTGTGACTGCTGTGATACCTGTCTGTGTACTGCTGATAGGATTTATGATTTGGCTGAAAAGGAGAAAACAGTAATATGAAGAAGAAAAAGGGAATGATAACAGCAGTTCTTGTTCTTATTCTTCTGATAGTGGTATATCTTGTTCTGCGAAATATGAACCTGGAGGAAGAACAGACAACTGCAGAGACGGAAACGGTTTTCAAGGTAGATTCGGACGATATCAGTGAATTGACCATAGAATCGGGAGAAAACGAATATACTTTTAAACAGGAAGATGAAACCTGGACCTATGCAGGAGATGAGAATTTTCCGCTGGATACAGAGGAACTGAGCAGTAAAGTGGCATCTATTACTTCTGTTACAGCTACAACTACGATAGAAGAACCTGAGAATATAGAAGAGTATGGACTGGATGAACCATCAGTCAAAATCACTGTGAAAACCGTTGACAGAGAGTCCGACACACTGGAAGTGGGAGATGAGAATACAGCGGTTTCCGGCTGTTATATAATGATCAACGAAGATGAAAGTAAGATTTATCTGGTTGATTCTCTTGTAAAAACAAGTATGGAGTTTCAGATCAGCGATCTTGCGCTGGAGGAAGAAATTCCAAGTATTACCGGAAGTACGGTTAAACATGTAACTGTTCAGCAAAGCACCGGTACAAAAGAACTGGGAGAAGACGGAAATTCAGAGACAGGATGGACATATACAGAAACAGATGGAAGCACAAGTGCAGCAGGAAGCTCTCTTGTACAGGATTATATGGGACAGTTTACTTCTCTTAGCTGGAATAGTTTTGTAAGCGCAGATACATCCGATCTTTCTCAGTATGGATTGGATAATCCTGCAAAAGTTACGATCAATTATGAAGTTACGGAGACTGCAGACAGTTCAGAAGATGGAAGTACAGAGGAAGACAGTGAAGAAAGCACCGATTCCGATAATACTGGTGACAGTGAAGATTCTGATGAACAAGAAACTAAAACAGTGGAAAAGCAGGCGGTTCTTCTGATTGGAAATCAGGATGATGAAGGTAATTACTATGCAAAAATGCAGGATAATCAATATGTTTATACCCTGTCTTCTTCGACTGTGGAAGGAATTATAAATATTACAAGAGATAATTTCCTTGATACAAAAGTTTCTGATTACTCTTTTGCAGATATGGATAAGGTAACGTTTATAAGAAACGGAAGCACGTACACTGCAACAAAAGTAACAAAGGAAGTGGAAAGTGATGATGAAGAAGGTGAGACTACATCTGAGACTAGTTATCTTATAAATGGTAAAGAAGTAGATATGACAGAATTCAGTGAGTTTTACAGTAAGATCACTGCATTGGAGTGGCAGAGTCAGGCAGGAGATATAGAACCTCAGGGAGAACCGGAAATTACAATTACTTTTGAAAAGACAGGCGGAATTCAGGTTACTACAGAATATTATTCCTATGATTCAAACTTTTACTTAGTGATTGATTCTAAAGGAAATAAAGTACTAGTAAACAAAATGAAGGTAAAAGAAATTCTGGATAGCTTTGATGCTTTAATTGCCGGAATGTCAGAAAAATAAATGTTTCACGTGAAACATTTAAGAGCTAAAATATAAAAAGGATTACCTCACGGAAACAGTGAGGTAATCCTTTTTTATTCATATACTTTCAAGGTATCAACAAACTTTTCTGGAGCTTCCATATGAGGAAGATGTTTAGAAGAAGCAATTACAGTAGTTTCAATAGCAGGATTTGAGTTTGTATAAGATTCACCAACTTCTTCAAAGGAGTCCTCATGTTCACCAAATATCAAAACAATACTTTGGTTGATATTTCTTAATGCGTGTGAAATACTATTATTCATATAACGCCCCACCATGCTGGACATTAAATATTTTGAACTGCTGAAACCTTTGTGTGCTGCCTCATAATAAACATCAATCATTTCAGGTGTTACCTTAAATGGATTAAAAAGATAATTTTCTGTAAATAAAAGTTCTACATTACTTTGACAGGTAATCATATTGTACACAAGTGTGCCGAAAACCGGAAGCTCCAACAGAAATTTATAAAGTTTACTTCGTTTGCCGGGTATTTTACTGAGTGTAGCAAAAGAAGGCGGATTTACAAGGAAGAGCTTTCCAAATAAATTACTTTCATTGTTGCAAGCCAAAATACTAAAGGAACAGGAGTAACCGCTGGCAATTACATCTGTTTTTTCATGAATTACATTTTTAATAAAATCGGAAATCATTTGTACGTATAAATAGCTGGTATAAGTCATAGCCGGTTTTTCTGAACGACCGCATCCAAGCAAATCTACAGCATAAACAGTATGATTTTCTGCTAATTTATCTATTATGGAATTCCATTCATAGGCAGAACTGTAAACAGTTAAATCATGAATAAGCAGAACAGGGGATCCGGATCCCTTTTTTTTATAATAAATTTTTCCAAATCTCCAGTTATAATAATTGTGAGCTGATGATTTCAAAAAATCCTTTAAATTAGCACTTGTAAATATAATATGGTTAATAATATGTATAATTCCGGTAGCTAAAGTTAAAAGGATTCCAATTGTCAGTAAACGAGTCTTATTCTTTTTCATTTAAGCTCTCCACCTCCAGTAGATGAAATTTTTACGTTTACTCTAATTATAATGCATAAAAAAGGAATATACAAGCGAAAAGTAAGTCGAAAAATGTTGGGAAAGAGTAAAAAAAATGGCAGATTGTGAACATAAATGTTTCACGTGAAACATTTATGCGAATTTAATCTGTATTAGTATTGTTAAAAAATCAGTATGAAATTTTGTTAGAAGGGTACATACAAAAAATTACTAAAAAAGTATAAAATCAATCTTTGTATTTATTAAATACATAAAAAATGTTTCACGTGAAACATTTATATGGAATTAAAAAAAGAAAGGTGTTATAATGAATTTGAATTAGTAGATGGATACTTGGTCTCTGGTATAATTTTAGAAATTACACAAAATTATTTTTGGCTATTTTTGTATGTTTTTTATATTTATCAGCAGTAATCCTGAACTAAAAGTACAAACTTATGAAATAAGGGGAAGTTTTAAGTGGGAAGAATAATAGCAATTGCAAATCAAAAAGGCGGCGTGGGAAAATCAACTACGGCAATCAATCTTTCAGCATGCCTCGCAGAGCTTAATCAAAGAGTACTTCTTATCGATATCGATCCTCAGGGGAATACTACCAGTGGAGTTGGTGTAGATAAAGAAAATGCAGAGAATACTTTATATGAGTTGTTGCTGGATGAATGTAAAGTAAAAGACTGCATTATTGATAATGTCTTTGAAAATCTTTCTCTGATACCGTCTAATGTAAATCTGGCAGGTGCAGAGATTGAACTGGTGGGAATTGAAGGAAGAGAATACCTGTTAAAAAATCATATTGAAACAGTCCGTGACAATTATGATTTTATTATCATGGATTGTCCTCCTTCTTTAAATATTCTTACAATCAATGCTATGACCACTGCAAATTCTGTATTAGTTCCTATTCAATGTGAATATTATGCACTGGAAGGTCTGACGCAGTTGATTCATACGATTGAGCTGGTACAGGAAAGACTGAATCCGGATTTGATCATTGAAGGCGTAGTATTTACTATGTATGACGCCAGAACAAACTTGTCTCTGCAGGTGGTAGAAAACGTAAAGAGCAATCTGAACCAGTCTATTTATAAGACAATTATTCCGAGAAATGTACGTCTTGCAGAGGCTCCGAGTTATGGAATGCCGATTATTCAGTACGACAGTAAATCTGTAGGAGCGGAAAGTTACCGTTTGCTTGCAGAGGAAGTGTTACATAGGGAGGATGAAGAATGGCAGTAAGGAAAGGACTGGGACGTGGGCTTGATGCAATGATAAGTGAAACAGCATCAAAACCCAAAAACACGGTCAAAAAGGAGTCTGTGTCAGTAAAAAAGAAAGAAACAGAATCAGATGATAAAAAATCTGTTTTTACTGTTAAGATGACACAGATTGAGCCAAACAGGCAGCAGCCGCGAAAACAATTTGATGAAGACAGTCTTCTGGAATTGGCAGAGTCAATTAAGCAATTCGGTGTACTGCAGCCCTTGTTGGTTCAGAAAAAAGATGATTACTATGAAATTATTGCAGGGGAAAGGCGATGGCGTGCTTCGAAACTTGCAGGAATTAAAGAAGTGCCTGTAATTGTAAAAGACTTTACAGATCAGGAGGCAGTGGAAATCTCTTTGATTGAAAACATACAAAGGGAAAACCTGAATCCTATTGAAGAAGCTATGGCTTACAAGCGATTGATGGAAGAATTTCATCTGAAACAGGATACCATAGCGGAAAGAGTGTCAAAGAGCAGAACTGCAGTGACGAATTCCATGAGATTGCTGAAACTGGATGAGAGAGTACAGCAGATGCTGATCGACGAAATGCTTTCCACAGGACATGCCAGAGCACTTCTGGCAATTGAGGATAAAAATGCCCAGCATGCAGCTGCTGTAAAAGTATTTGATGAAAAGCTGAGTGTGAGAGAAACAGAAAAACTGGTCAAGGAACTGTTGAATCCTGTCTCAAAGAAAGAAGAAAAGACAGAGGACAGTGCACAGGATCTGATCTATCAGAAACTGGAAGAAAAAATCAAGGGCATCATCGGTTCCAAAGTGGCTATTCACAGGAAAAACAAAGATAAGGGAAGAATTGAAATCGAATATTATTCCCAGGAAGAACTGGAGCGTATTGTTGAATTACTGGAGTCTATCAGATAAGGAGTTGAATAGATACAAATGAGCAGATTTGTAGAAAGTCTTCAGTCTTATTCCGGGATTATTGTGTTAATGCTTTTGATAGTGGTTATAATACTATTAATATGTGTTTTTAACCTGTCTTTAGGAATGAATCGGCTGAGCAGAAAATACAAGTTATTTATGAAAGGTAAAGATGCCCAGTCTCTGGAAAAACTTTTTCTGAGGAAATTTAATCTTATTGAAAAAGTTACAAGTTCCATGGATATTGCAGATGAACGTATCACAAGACTGGAAAATATGCAGGGAAATACTCTTCACAAATATGGAATTGTGAAGTATGATGCTTTTGAAGATATGGGAGGGAAACTGAGCTTTGCCCTTGCCATGCTGGATAAAGAAAATACCGGATTTATTTTGAATGCCATTCACAGCAGAGAAAACTGTTTCCTTTACATAAAAGAGATTGTCAAAGGAGAATCTTATGTGATGCTCAGTGAGGAAGAAAAGGAAGCTTTGGAAAAAGCAGCCAATTACGGTATGGAAGAAAGCCAATTTAAAATTAATTTGTAAGGAGAATAGCATGTTAGATATCAAATTTTTAAGAGAAAACCCAGATGTAGTAAGACAGAATATTAAAAATAAATTTCAGGACAGCAAACTTCCCCTGGTTGATGAAGTGATAGAACTGGATAAGAGAAACCGCGCGATCAAACAGGAAGTAGAAGCCTTAAGAGCCGAAAGAAATAAGATTTCAAAAATGATCGGCGGTCTTATGAAAGAAGGAAAAAAGGAAGAGGCTGAAGAAGCGAAGAAGCAGGTAACTGCAAATGCAGAAAGAGTAGAAACACTGTCAGCAGAAGAAAAAGAAGTGGAAGAGCGCATTAAGACGATTATGATGACTATTCCCAATATTATTGATCCTTCTGTTCCTATCGGAAAAGATGACAGTGAAAATGTAGAAGTTCAGAAGTATGGAGAACCTGTTGTTCCCGATTTTGATATTCCTTATCATGCAGAGATTATGGAAAGTTTTGACGGGCTTGATCTGGACAGTGCAAGAAAAGTGGCAGGAAATGGATTTTATTATCTCATGGGAGATATTGCAAGGCTTCACTCTGCAGTAATCTCTTATGCGAGAGATTTCATGATTGACCGTGGATTTACTTACTGTGTTCCTCCTTTTATGATCCGCAGCGATGTGGTTACAGGTGTTATGAGTTTTGCAGAAATGGATGCCATGATGTATAAAATTGAAGGCGAAGATCTGTACCTGATCGGAACCAGTGAACATTCCATGATTGGAAAATTTATTGACACAATTATCCAGGAAGAAGAACTTCCCAAAACGCTTACCAGTTATTCACCCTGCTTCCGTAAAGAAAAAGGAGCTCACGGCCTGGAGGAAAGAGGTGTATACAGAATTCATCAGTTTGAAAAACAGGAGATGATCGTAGTATGCAAACCAGAAGAAAGTCCTATGTGGTTTGATAAATTATGGCAGAATACCGTAGATTTGTTCCGTTCTATGGATATTCCCGTAAGAACCCTGGAGTGCTGCTCCGGAGATCTGGCTGATCTGAAAGTGAAATCCGTGGATGTGGAAGCATGGTCTCCAAGACAGAAAAAATACTTTGAAGTGGGAAGCTGCTCTAATTTAGGTGATGCTCAGGCGAGACGTCTGAGAATTCGTGTAAATGGAAAAGACGGTAAATATCTTGCCCATACTCTGAATAATACCGTTGTAGCACCTCCGAGGATGCTGATTGCTTTCCTGGAAAATAATCTTCAGGCAGACGGTTCTGTGAGAATTCCGGAAGCATTAAGACCTTATATGGGAGGCAAAGAGGAAATCAGACCAAAGAAATAGTAGAATATTATGTAAACCAGCGTGCGTGCGTAAAAACTGCTGCTGCATAAATGGATTCTGCAGCAGCCTTACCGGCACGCTGCCTGTTGTAATGAAGAAGACGGAGGTGCTCATTGCACAGTTATTTAAAATCAATTGGATTTTCTGATATTTCCGGCAAAAAAGAACTGGATGGGATTCTGAAGGATGTTATTCAGAACTATGATGAAAAAATCGTAGTGGAAGACAGAGAAAATCATCTTTTTGCGGAATTGTCAAAGATGTATGGCTCTGATTTCGGGATTACCGTTTGCGGGGAATATGATGAAAATAATGAATTTCAGATGGAGTACTATTTTCCCTACTTCCGGGGCACGGGAATTACCATGAGGGAAGAAGTGACCATAGAAAAACATGCGGGCAAAGAATCTTTTGCAGGAGCTTGTGATGATATCCGTGTGGGAGTTACCATTATTTTTTACCTGCAGAATGCCGGGGAATATCTGACACAGAGAAGCCGGGGAAATTATACAAACGATGTTTATAATGTTTCTCTTTCCGGTCTTGCAAAAAAAGGAACCATTCTTCTGCCTGTCATGAAACAGGAAGAGCAGGACAGTAAAGAAAAAGAAAATACAGTTAACAGAAACCGGCTGATCGCCGCTGCAAAAAACGGTGATGAAGAGGCTATTGAAAGTCTGACAATTGAAGATATGGATACATATTCCATGATCTCAAAAAGGATTTTAGATGAAGATATTTACAGCATTGTAGAGAGCTGTTTTATGCCTTACGGGATGGAATGCGATCTTTATCATGTAATAGGAGAAATCCTGGAGTGCAGCAAGGTGAAAAACGAAAGGACAGGAGACTGGCTGTATGAACTCCGTATCTGCTGCAATGACCTGGAATTTGACGTGTGCGTCAATGAGAATGACCTGACAGGAATTCCGGAAGTCGGGAGAAGATTTAAGGGTATTGTCTGGGTGCAGGGATATGTGGAGTTTGTCTG
>CALWHD010000117.1 GCA_944380235.1 uncultured Blautia sp. | reverse complement strand
TCCCAGTTCGCTCATCATGGAGCAGACATTGATAATCTTGCCGTGACCTTTCTTGATCATTCCGGGAATAACTGCTTTTGACACGATAAAAGGAGCATTCAGGTCAATGTCAACCACCTGTCTGAATTCCGCCGCAGTCATATCTGTCATGGGAATTCTTTTGATAATTCCCGCATTATTTACCAGGATATCAATGGTTCCAAGTTCTTTTTCGATGTCTGCGACCATAGCTGCAACCTGATCTTCATCTGTTACATCGCAGATATAACCCCTGGCCTCAATTCCTTTTTCCTCATAATTTTTCAAAGCTGTGTCCAGATGTTCCTGGCTTCTGCAGTTAAATGCGATCTTTGCCCCTGCTGCCGCATAAGCTTCTGCAATGGCAAATCCGATTCCGTAAGCCGCACCTGTAACCAGTGCCACTTTACCTTCCAGTGAAAAACTTTTCATTACGTCCATGTCTGTACTTCCCTTCTCTAAAATTTTCTTTGTTCCGGCTTCTGCAAATCTCTTTTTCTGTTTTTTTCGCTTCCGTCACTACCTTAAGTCTTTATTGTCAATGTTGTCCATGTCATCGAAATCCTGATTCTCCCCTGCCATTCCCCAGATAAAGGTATATGCCTGAGAACCGCATCCGGAGTGGATGGACCAGCTTGGAGAGATCACGGCTTCTTCATTTCTCATAACAATATGCCTTGTCTCTGTAGGTTCTCCCATAAAATGCATAACAAAAGCGTCTTCCGGAATATCAAAATAAAGATAAACTTCCATTCTTCTGTCATGTGTGTGACTGGGCATTGTATTCCATACACTTCCTGGTTCCAGCTTTGTCATTCCCATTTCCAGCTGACAGCTTTCCACCTGGCCCGGCAGGATATATTTGCAAATGGTTCTGTGATTGGACTGTTCCAGCGTTCCCAGCTCTACTTTATTCTCCGGTTTTACGATCACAACACCTTCTTCCTGCTCTCCTTCAGGCTTGATAAGAACCGTCGGATATGTATGATGTGCAGGAGTGCTGTTGAAGTAAAATTTTGCAGGTGTCTCTTCTTCTTTTGATGCAAAAGTAATCTCCTTTGCACCCATACCGATATACATTCCTTCCTTGTGTGCCACCTGGTATTCTTTTCCGTCCACAGTGATCACTCCGTCACCGCCGATATTGATGATTCCCATCTCTCTTCTCTGCAGGAAATATTCTGCGCGAAGCTCTTCTCCGGCAGTCAGTTTCAGTATCTCTTTTCCCGGAACTGCTGCTCCTGTGATGATTCTGTCAATATGGCTGTAGACCATCTTGATTTCTCCTAAAGTGAAAAGTCCCTGGATCAGGAATTCTTCTCTTAAGCGGTCTGTTGTATAATGCTTCACGTCTCTGGGTGAAGCTGCTGTTCTGAGTTCCATAAAATCGCACCCCTTTTTTCATTTTTGATGTTTTTATTGTATCATGAAATAGATTCTAATTTATACCTTTTCTTGTCCAAAAGATTGCAAATCCTGAACACTTCTCTTATAATAATAGAAAATCATAACACATAGGAGGCAGATGCTGTGGAAATCTTCAATTCCTGCAAACAGTCCATCACGGACTGTATTGAACGGAAATATTTCTCCATCGCTCACCTGTACAGCGATGAAAAACCTATGGATATGCATATCCACGACTGCTATGAAATGTATTACTCCGTCTCAGGAGGAAAGCAGTTTCTCATCAACAATCGTCTTTACAACATTTTTCCCGGGGATATCTTCTTTATCAATCAGTATGAGAGTCATCACCTGACCAAGATTGACAGTCAGATCCATGAAAGAATCGTTTTTTCCATTTATCCTGAATTTTTGAGAAGCATGTCCACAAAAGATACGGATCTGGATATCTGTTTTCAGGACCGTTCTTTAAACTCCAATCATAAGGTTTCTCTGAGCCCGGAAGAACAGAAGCGTTTTCTCTATTATGTCCACAAGCTGACAGATATCCAGGGATACGGCTCTGATCTGCTGGAGCGCGCCGCCTTTCTGGAAATGATGGTCTTTCTGAACAAACGGTTTCAGAAGAATTATATAAAAGATACAGAGAAAGAAATCAACGGCAATGCTCAGGTAGATGCTATTCTCTCCTACATCAATCAGCATATGGGAGAACCTTTGAGCCTGGAGCAGCTTGCTTCCCATTTTTACCTCAGTTCTTCCTATCTGTGCCGGCTTTTCAAATCCGCCACAGGGACAACCATCAATAAGTACATCACCGCAAGAAGAATCTCCCATGCAAAAGAACTTCTCGCAGAAGGATGCAGCGTTACCGAAACCTGTGAAAAATGTGGGTTCCGTGATTACAGCAATTTTTTCAAGGCATTTACCAAAGCAACCCAAGTTTCACCCAAAAGGTATTCTCAGTTCTTAAGCGGAAGGACTCCTGGAGAATAGCCATTTCCGTTAAGCTTAGAATCCTTTTCAGAGAAAGAAAAACATCCCTGCCGGAACCGGCATTACTGCCGTATAAATAATCCAGCAAGGATGTTTTTCTTTTACTTTATGATCAGACTTCCAGCCCTTTCTTCACAGCCAGAGCAATGGATACTTCCGGTGTGTAGTAAGGAATCAAAGTAGCCTGCAGAGCATGGTAAATATCAGATTTTCCCGGCCACACCGTTCCGATTACTTCATTCTTCTCATTTAACTGATGGAACCAGGAGCCGTTTACATGGTCAAGTACTTTCTCATCCAGATATTCCATGAAATCTGCATAGTTTTCTGCGTATTTCTCTTTCTTTGTCACATGATACAGTACCGCGGAGGTGTTGATCGCTTCTGCCAAAGTCCAGTGCATTCTGTCGTGGACTACCGGTTTTCCTTCCCAGTCTGTGGTGTAAACGATGCCCGGCGCGCCGTCCGCGTTCCATGCATCTTCCACTGCCCTGTTGAACAGGTTCTCAGCAGCTTCGATGTATTTCTCTGCACCTTTTTTGTCCTCTTTATATGTAGAAAGTGCCCACTGTGTGATGAGTCTTGACCATTCGATTCCATGTCCCGGTGTTGCCCCGTAAGGTTTGAACTGATCGGCAGGCTGTTCTTTATTACAGTCTAAATCTGCTTCCCACTCTTTCGTAAAGTGTTCCGGAATTCTCCAGCTGTTAGAAGAAGCCCATCCAAGAACTCTGTCAATGATCCTTCCTGCGCGGACTCTGTATTCTTCTCTTCCTGTGGTGTCTGCCGCAGCAAGAAAAGCCTCTACTGTGTGCATGTTGGCGTTTAATCCGCGGTAATCATCTAAAACAGTAAACTCTGTATTCCAGGTATCACAGGACAGCCCTTCCTCTTCGTTCCAGAAACGCAGATCATATAACTTCAGCGCATCCTCTAAAAGCTCTTCTGCTCCTTCTCTTCCTGCAAGCACTTCTGAACATGCCGCAAGGATCACAAAGGCATGAGCATAGCACTGTTTGTTAGGTACGATCTCATTGTCCGCTGTCAGGCCTGCATACCAGCCTCCGTTTTCTTTGTCGTGAAGTTCTCCCTTCAGTCCTTTCAGCGCTGCATCAGCAAGTGCTTCGCTTCCCTCATGTCCAAGGAAAGTTCCGATGCTGTATACATGGGCCATGCGGGATGTGATCCATGTTTCTCTGTTTCGGTCTGTCCACGGTGTACCGTCGTCTCCCAGATAATAGGAACTTCCTCCCGGTGACGGGAATTTATGTCCGAAGCTTAACAGATTCTCACCGATTTCCTTTAAGAATGCTCTGTTTTCCTGTGTGTCAATCTGATATTTTTTTATTCTTTCGCTCATGGCTTTTTCCCATATCCCTCTTTCGCCCGGATGGGGATATGTTCTCCTTTCTGCAATTTTCTCTGCAAGATTTAATAGTAAATTAAATGTACTATTATGTTACCATTCCCAGCTTATTTGTCAATAGCCTTCTGTATAAAACCGAAAAAAATTTTTCTGTCCCGCGCAAGCCCTGTCAGGAAAATAAAAGTTTTCCCTGAAACACCTGATTTACAACATTTGCCGCTGCTCCTGCAAGCTGGGCGTTCTTTCCGAAATGTGCCTTTCTCACAGGAATCCTTTCCTGTCCCTGGGCCATTTTCTTTTCATTGATCAGGTCCTCCAGCATTTCCACATATTTATCACTCCAGTCCATGCAGTCATGTCCCAGCACGATCAGCTCCGGGTTAAAAAGATTCATAGTACTTATTAAAGCAGCACTGATATCTCTGACCATCTGGCTCAGAATCTCTTCTGCCCCCTGATGGTCTTTCAGCTGAAAAAATTCTCCGAATTCAAGAGGCAGTCCGGTAACAGACCTGAGCTTATTCAGGACAACGTGGGTATTGGCATACAGCTCCAGACAGCCCCGGCTGCCGCAGGAACACAGAGGACCGCCGCAGTCAATGCTCACATGACCGATCTCCGGGCTTAATCCCCTGATACTGTGGTAGACTTCGCCCCTGCTGATGATCCCGGAACCAATGCCGTTGGAAATTCCCAGAAACAGGAAGTCCTGACATTTCTTTCCCGCTCCGTACAGTTTTTCCGCCAGAGCAGCACTGTTGTTGTCATGATCCAGATACACAGGAAAAGGATATCTGGATTTTAAGGCTTCCAGAATCTTTATATTTTCAATTCCGTAGAATCTGGGAGGATTCAGAAGGATTCCCTCTCTGGTATCCACAGGCCCGATCACAGCTGCACCGATTCCCAGGATATTCTCCTCCTTTTCCAGAATCCGGTCCAGGACCTGAAAAGAATACTCCATCATTTTTTCTCCTGTAAGCTCCTGAAAATAAACATGCTCTGTGTCCAGGATCTTCAGATCCAGGGTGCAAAGCACTGCCTCGATCCGGTCACGGAAAATCAAAAGCCCGGCCGCCTTCGGTGCATTTTCTGACAGAGTAAGCTTCCTGGGATTCCTGCCGCAGGCTTCTGTCAGCTCTTCCTCTGACTCTTCTATCAGCCCTCTGTCCAGAAATTCCGATACAATATTGCTGACTGTCATTTTCGCCAGCCTGGTGGTTCTGGACAGCTGGATCCTGGAAGAACATTCCCCGGAGGCAATCAGCCGCAGGACCAATCCTCGGTTATACCGTTTCGAACTTATACTGTTTTTTCCTTTTCTCTGGTCCATGCCGGTATCCTCCTTTCTTCTTCCTGCTCTGCTGTTTTCTGTCATATACTTTTTCAGTCCTGTGCCTCTGTTCCGTACACTTCAATCTGTGCCAGTGCCGGGAAAGGTGATGGTTCCCCGGAAGGGATAAGGTGAGAAATCTCCAGCCAGGAGATTTTCTTTTTGTCAAAAAGAAATTCCTGCCCCTCCTCTGTCTTGATGAGATGGAATTCCTTTTCCTCCCCGTCAGAAAAAGTTACTGTCATTTTCTTCCACCAATTATCATGAGGAAAATCTGCCCGGAGATAGATGATAATTCTGTCTGTCTCCACTTCTCTTCCGAAGTCCAGTTTCATCTTTGCATCGGGATTCCTGTTAATCCCCCAGGAAGCATAGGGCCATTCTCCGTGGCACATATTGGCAGTCACTCCGTCGATAGCGTTCTTTGCAGCAAAGACTGCCTCTCCTCTTGTCTCCACATTTGCGGACGCATGGGGATAGCAGGTATCATTTTCATGGCTGTCATTGACATTAACTGCCAGATTCCGGTAATTTGTGATTTCAAAATCTTTTGCTTTCTTCACCTTCACCAGATGCTTGTCCCCGGAAAAGACCTTTGGCGACAGATTGATTCTTTTATCTCCAAAGGGAATCTGATAATGTACGTCTCCTGTGAGATAAACCAGGCTGCTTCCGAGAGCATCGTCCAGCTGCAGCCAGACATATCCGGGTTTTTCGGAAATTTCCAGATAGATGGTATCTCCTTCCTGATATTCCCTTGTCACCGGCAGATTAACTTCATTTTCTCCTCTTGCAAGGGCTGCCGTCTTTCCATTGGCATCTATTATTTTTAAGCAAAACATAGTTTTTCGTTCCTTTCTTTTTCTATTACTTATGCTCTAAAAATCAGCGAATCTATATCTGCAGGGCGCCTTCGATTCCCAGATAATCCACTGTCATGGTCCTCCCGTCCTTCATCTGGATGATCACCGGGCCATAACCGCCGCAGTTTTGCGGATCCGTGTAAGTGATCTTGGCAATGCTGAAAATCTCATCCCTGTCAAAATCCTCAAAAGACTCCCTGGTGATGACCTGGCTGATCATAACAAAGGGTTCATAGCCGTAAAGCTTCTCTCTCTTTAAGGAAGCCGCGATCACCAGACTCTTCTCTGCGTCCGCGTTTGTCTGGATACTGGAGAGCAGCTCCAGATCCTCCCAGGCAGAAAAAATGGTCATCGCCATCTGCTTTTCCCTTCCCTGGGAATCATATCCCTTCAGGACGATCGCCCTGGTATTCCCTTCCGAAAACTCTCTCACTTGTACTTGTCCCATGTCCGGGAAGCCGTAGGAGCCCAGAGTTACCTGGATTCCTGCCTTGTAAAGCCGCAGCTTATCCACTCGTACCAGCCCTTCCGCCACCGGAAAATCCGCCAGATCCACACAATGGTTCCAGTGGGTCTCCACCGCATCCTCATAGTCAAAGAAGCATCTGCGGTACAGTACTCCCTCTTTTTGGCCATGCCACAAAAGAGCATTGGGCTTCTGGACCTTTCCGGTCTTCTCATCAGTGACCATGTACATCTGCGACTCTTTTCCATTTCCCAGAAACGCTTCCCAGGGATATTTGGTACTGTAGGCAAGCTTAGCATAACAACAGATACCGTTCTCATCTTCCTTCATGCGCATAACTTTGCCGCTGCGAAGCTCTGTGGTTCCATTGTCCCTGTGGTTGGTAAGGCACAGTCCCGGACCGTTAAGCACCGTCTCAAGAGACGCTCCTTGCTCCATATGATCCCAGCTGCCGCCCTCCTCCTTTGCAGTCCAGAAAGGATGGTCTTCAGGAAGGTGCAGGCACAGAAACGCTTTCGCCGCCCACAGCGGACTCTCCGCACAGCTATAGTCCTGGAGCATGGGCGGGAAAGTACGGTAAAAGCCCAGGGTCAGCGATCCTTCATAGAGTACATCATCTCTTCCCAGAAACTGCATCAGCGCGCCGGAACAGATCCTCCGCGCCAGACCCGGATTTGCCGTGGGATGTTCCAGAAAGAAATTCCCGTCAAAGGCTGACACCGCGGCGAATTTATACAGACCGCTCCTGCCCCACATATTGACCCAGCCCTCCTGATCGAAAAGCGCGGGATATGTTTTCATCAGCTCATTGGAATATTCCTCAAATTTCCCTGCCAGGTAAGGTTCCTTTTCATATCCATACCAACGGCACCAGATGGCAGTGTACATCTGAAATGCCCAGACAGAATAATAGTCAAAGCTTTCTCCGTCCCGGTACCATCCGTCTCCGGCATAATAGTGGAGTATGATCTGGGCATGATGGCGCATTATGTCCTCGTCGATCTTCTCTCCATTTCTGTAAAGGAACGCCAGATCCAGCATATTGAACAGCCGCCAGTTCTGGGGCACAGTTCCCTGATCCGCATAACCTGCAATAAAGTCCAGGATCACCCGCTTTTCTTCTGACGTATAGGTATCCCAGATCACATCTCTGCAGATCCACAGACAGATCACCAGAGCGCAGGTCTCCACAGTCTGCTGATACATATTTAAGGGCTCTCTCTCCCCCTCCAGCTCCAGCATATCCTGAAAGCTCAGCACATAGTAAGGATGTCCCGGTGTGCAGACGGCAAGAACCTGTCTTTTATAATATTCTCTTAAAGGAATGCCCCCAGCTGTCAGATCCGGCTGGATGGCAAGCAGGGGAGCAGCAATGAAAAAGCTGCGTGCCAGCCCTTCAAAAATCTCTGCCTGTTCCTTCCACTTGGGCGTTCCATCGTTAGGATAAGTGATCTCTGTCTCGAATCTGGGCACCAGCACCGGCGCATCCAAATCCCTTACATGCTGAAAGATTCCCTCCAGCAGATATTTTCCTGCATCAATCCAGTGTTTTCTGGTAAGACCGGTGTAAGGGCTTAAGTCAAAGTCAAGATCTTTTGGTATGAATCTCATGCCGGTTCACGCTCCTTCTACCAGTAAATCTTCCAGTCCGGTGTCAGGATCCTGTGCAGAGCTTCCATATAGAAATAATCGCCCCAGATCACACACTCATCTACACCGGATTCATTACAGGTATTGTAGGGACTCTTCTTGGAATAAGTTCCCATGAGAAGCTGTCCGTTGCTCATCTTCGGATCTTTCACTGCATAGTTCACAATCATCTGTTTCAGAAGCTTGAATGCGATAGAGGTATAGTACTGGCTGTCCTCTTTTTCCATATATTTGCTCATCTCCAGCATACCACAGGCTGCGATCACCGCAGAAGAGGAATCTCTAGCCTCATCTTCGTCACCATCGCCGAAGGTCAGATCCCAGTATGGGCACAGATCTTTGGGCAGATGTTCCAGGAAATATCTGGTCACACGTTTAAAGTAGCCTATGTACTCTTCTCTCTTTGTATAACGGTAGCCAACAGCGGTGCCGTACACCCCCCACGCCTGGCCTCTTGCCCAGGCGGAACCATCCTTGTATCCCTGGCAGGTAGCACCGTGATCCGGTTCTCCTGTCTCAGGATTCATAAAGAAGGTATGCCAGGTAGAGTCGTCCTCACGGATCACATTGGCAAGAGCAGTATGAATGTGTTTCTCTGCAACATCCCGGTATTTTTCTTCCCCGGTCTCCTCAAATGCCCAGTAAAGAAGAGGCAGGTTTAAGAGACAGTCAATGATGAAGCGGTAATTATCTTTCGCTCCCATCTCCCCCCATGCCTGGATGAATTCTCCTACGGGCTGGAAGCGGCTGATCAGGTTGTCTGCCGCCAAAAGGGCTGCTTCCTTTGCTGTCTCCATGCCGGTCAGCTTATAGGCCGCCACACAGGAAAGGCTGTAGAGAAAGCCCATATCGTGGTGATCCACATTTTCTCTCTTCTGGATCCTTTCTAAAAAGGATTTCACTTGGATCTCTCCAGCTCTTCTGAAGGCTTCTTTTTCTTCCTCTGTTCTGGCATTTTCATAGGACAGCCAGATTTCTCCTGTCCAGAATCCTGTGGTCCAGTCTGTGTTTGGTCCTGGTGTGTAAAAGTTGTTCTCACTGTTTGCCGCCGGGAATTTTTCTGTAAAGTCCGGCAGATTCCTCTTTACCTGGCTTACTGCAAAATCCATCGCCTGACGGATTTCCTCTATGTCTGCCTCCTGGTAGTTATCCAGGTCTTTCAGTTCGATCCACTTTTTCATTTTGTTGTCCTCTCTTTTATTTTCAATTTTCTGTAGCTCATTATATAGAACTTATATGATTTTTTCTATCTATTTTTGTCATTTTAGAAAAAAACTCCGGCAGAACTATAAAAATTCTGTCAGAGTGTTGCTGGAAATCTCTGCTTTTTGCTCTTTGCTTTCTCCTGGTCTTGATCACACTGGAAATTAAAAGAGGCGCATTCATTCTCACCCAGTACAGTTTCCTGTCTCTATAAGTCATGGCGCTCTTTAACAGGTCAATGACCACCACCGGTACTCCAAAATTTCACTCTCCCTGAAGGTTCGGCCGTCTTCTGCGATCACTATTTTTTTCATAACTGCTCCTTCCCCTCCATTTCTTCTTTCAACCGCCCGATCAAGTGACTGATTGCAAACATCAGAGTCTCATAGTGCATATAATCCAGTATGTTTTTGTCCACAAGGATTTGCAGGCTTGCCGGAAATTCCTCATCGGATTCCCAGAAGCGAAGCGCCATGGGAAGAAAGGGAAACAGATCCAGTTCATAAGCCACATCGCCTTTTGGAATCTTCCTTCCGCCCAGTGCCTCACAGGCTAAAGCAAGTGCTTTGCTCCTTTTGTCAAAGACATTCCCCGCGTCTCTGAAAAAACCGCCGCTCTTTGCCAGAGTACCGCCGCGGATCGTGGAAAGGCTGCTCACATTCACCCATTCATGGGCAAGATGACAATTCTCTTTGGAATTACAGAGCACATCGTAAATCGTCATGGCTTCGTTGTATCCCGCTTCTTTCTCTGTCTGAAAGGCATCCTCTGACCAGGTTACCCGCCCGCTTTGACGGTTTATACGGTATTTTCGGCTCAGGAATAGGATGTGAAGGTTCTTCTCATCATGCTCCAAATAGAACTTCTGTATCATAGCTTTCTGGTCGTATTGCAGGAAGACAGATGCCATAGAGTTTTTCATTGTTTCGTAGTTAGATGTTGGATTCATGTTTTATTTTCCTCTTTTTTTTCTGACAGTCCGGTTTATAGGCTGGGAGAAATCCGATACTTTGTCAGCTCTCTTTTACTATTACACCACTTTAATTCCGATTATATCGGCATAACGAAGTAAAAGCAATCCTGTTTTCTATCTATCTTTTTTCCAATCAGGAACAGCCGTTCCATTCCATGAAAAATCCCGCCAGGCTGTCCTTCTCAGACAAGCCTGACGGGATTTCGCATTTCTTTATACAAACTGGTTTCTCACTGCGTCGTATTCGTAATTGATGCCAGCCAGCTTTGACGCGATCTCTGCCTCATTGAGCTCCTTATCTTCGCAAAAGGAAGCGAAAGAGGAATAATAATCGCGAAGCTGTGTGTTCACATAGCTTAAAAGCATAACCGGGTCTTTTGGAATCATAACTGCCTCCTTTTTCCATGAAATGGAACCGCTGCCTGCACACCTTTTACACAGGCGCAGATCTTATACGTCAATGACCTGCTCCGCATGGGCTGCCAGCTCGCCGTTCTCCACATCGATGATGATTCTGTCCTCAGTTCTTACATTTCCTGAAAGAATCAGCCTTGCAGTTAATGTCTCCACATATTTCTGCAAATATCTCTTCAGGGGACGCGCTCCATAAATGGGATCGTATCCGCCTTCAATAATATAATCTTTTGCTGCAGGTGTCAACTCCAAAGATAACTCCTGGTCTTTCAGTCTCCTGTTCAGATCAGAAATCAGCAGATCTACGATACCGCCGATATTTTCTTTGGTCAGAGGCTTGAACATGATGATCTCATCCAGACGATTCAGAAATTCCGGTCGGAAATGTGCTCTTAAATCCTTCTCTACCAGATCTCTTGCCTCCTGTTTGATCTCACCGTTTTCCTCGATGCCGTCCAGCAGGTAGGTAGAACCAATGTTGGAAGTCATGATCAGAATGGTATTCTTAAAGTCTACCGTACGCCCCTGAGAATCTGTGATACGTCCGTCATCCAGTACCTGAAGCAGGACATTGAATACATCCGGATGCGCCTTTTCAATTTCATCGAACAGCACTACAGAATAAGGTTTCCTTCTCACCGCCTCTGTGAGCTGACCGCCTTCCTCATAGCCTACGTATCCCGGAGGCGCTCCGATCAGCCTGGACACGGAATATTTCTCCATGTATTCACTCATATCAATGCGGACCATATTCTGCTCATCGTCAAATAAGGTTGCAGCCAGAGTTTTGGCAAGCTCCGTCTTACCTACGCCGGTAGGTCCTAAGAACAGGAAAGAACCAATGGGCTTGGTAGGATCCTTGATGCCTGCTTTGGAACGGATAATGGCGTCGGTGACTTTGCTGACACCCTCGTCCTGACCAATGACGCGCTTGTGCAGCTCTTCCTCCAGATGCAGGATCTTGGTCCTTTCTCCTTCTGTCAGCTTGGCTACCGGAATGCCGGTCCAGCGGGAAATGATCCTTGCGATCTCATCCTCTGTAACACTTTCATGAACCAGTGAGAGATCCTGGTTCTTGGTCTTTTCTTCCTCGATCTCCAGCTGCTTCTGCAATTTGGGAAGTTCCCCGTACTGAAGCCTTGCCGCCTCATTCAGGTCATAATCTCTCTGTGCTTTCTGAATCTGATTATTCATCTCCTCAATCTGTTCTCTTAATTTCTGCAGCTTCTCTACCGCTGATTTTTCATTGTCCCACTGCGCCTTCTGGCTGTTAAACTGGTCTCTTAACTCTGCCATTTCCTTCTGCAGATCCACCAGACGGTCCTGACTCAGCCGGTCATCCTCTTTTTTCAGAGCTGCCTCTTCAATCTCCATCTGCATGATCTTCCTGCGCATTTCATCCAGCTCTGTAGGCATGGAATCCAGTTCTGTCTTGATCAGGGCACAAGCCTCATCTACCAGGTCAATAGCCTTATCCGGCAGGAAGCGGTCGGAAATATAACGGTCTGACAGCGTTGCTGCTGCCACCAGAGCACTGTCTGTGATCTTGACTCCGTGGAACACTTCATATCGCTCCTTCAGACCTCTTAAAATGGAAATGGTATCTTCCACTGTGGGTTCATCCACCATGACCGGCTGGAACCTTCTCTCCAGTGCCGCATCTTTTTCAATGTATTTCCGGTATTCATCCAGAGTCGTAGCTCCGATACAGTGAAGCTCGCCTCTTGCCAGCATAGGCTTTAACATATTGCCGGCGTCCATGGCGCCTTCAGTCTTACCTGCGCCTACAATCAGGTGCAGCTCATCGATAAACAAAATGATCTGACCTTCGCTCTTTCTCACTTCTTCCAGGACAGCTTTCAGCCTTTCCTCAAATTCGCCTCTGTACTTGGCGCCTGCCACCAGGGCTCCCATATCCAGGGCAAATATCTTCTTGTCTTTCAGTCCTTCCGGTACGTCTCCCCGGACGATCCGCTGTGCCAAACCTTCTACTGCCGCAGTTTTACCTACACCCGGTTCACCGATAAGGACCGGGTTATTCTTTGTCTTTCTGGAAGGGATCCGGATCACATTGCGGTTTTCCCCATTCCTGCCGATGACCGGATCCAGCTTCTGCTCTCTGGCTTTCTCTACCAGATCCTGACCGTATTTATTCAAAGTATCATAAGTCACTTCCGGATTGTCTGTGGTGACTCTCTGGTTTCCTCTGACTGTGCTTAAAGCCTGGAGGAAACGTTCTCTGGTAATGCCGTACTCCTGCCAGATTTTTTTCATGGACGGGCTGGGATTACGGAGCAGAGAAAGAAAGAGGTGTTCTACGGAAACGTATTCGTCTCCCATTGCCTTTGCCTCATCCTCTGCACTTACCAACGCTTTATTCAGATACTGCCCAATATAAGGCTGCCCGCCGGATACCTTCGTCCTGGCGTTGATCGCCTGCTCGATCCGGTTAACAAAATGCTCCTTCTGAATCTCCATTTTTTCAATCAGTTTCAGGATCAGGCTGTCCTCCTGCTTTAAAAGGTTGTATAACAAATGCTCTTGTTCGATCTCCTGATTGCCGAACTCATAAGCTGTCTTTTCCAGATCCTGAACAGCCTGAAGTGATTTCTGTGTGAATTTGCTGATGTTCATAAAAATCCCTCCATTTTAGATCTATCTGCCGCATGACTTGCCCACAAGGTCAAATCTGCTTGATTTTCTTGTTCTAGTGATACTATAACACCAGTTATTAGCACTGTCAAGTGGTGAGTGCTAATTTTTTTTGCAGTTTTAAGACCTCCTGAAGCGTTCTTCAAAATCTTTCAAATGCATGCGGCAGCCACGGCATTTCTCTGCCACGATTCATGTTGTTTCCGTGAATCTCAGCAAGAGCACCAGCAACGTTTTCCATCCATTTCTGATTACCACAAGGAGCATTGACCCGTTTTCCCAAATCCTGCTGAATCATAGCAGCTCCAGAAAATCCTTGTTCATTTGAGCCCATTGGTTTTTCACTTATAGTTGCTATACTGCACATGTTCAAAATATAGGAAAGCATACTTGCACATCTTTTTAGTTCATATCTTCTATCCATTATTATTTTCCATCCCACAATTTCCGATTTCTCACTTTGCTGTCTCTGCGGCAATTTCGTCATGTTCCAACTCAATCACGTCCAAAATGCCGCAATTCAGGGTTTCGCAGATATAAACCAGATATTTCAATTTAAGTCCTTCCCGCACTCTCCGTGCTGGTGTTCATACAATATCGCCCTCACCGTCTCCTCAGCATTTTTTCTGAAATACGGATTAGCATCCTCATAAGTGATCAGCGCCTTCCACAGCGCCCAGCCCCTGGCGCGTTTTACCATGTCCTCTGGAATTCCCTGCAGGAAAATTTTCCTGGATTCTGTATCGAAATACGTCCATGCCATAGCATAATCGCAGGCAGGATCTCCTGTCCCCAGGACTCCGAAGTCGATGAGCCCCCAAAAACGCTGTTCTCTCATCAGGATATTCCCCGGCGCCACATCCCCGTGAACCCATACCGGCTGCCCATTATAGCTTTCAGCAATGCACTCATTCCATATTTTACCCAATATCTCTGTGGGAAGACGGTCTTTCAGCTTGTCAAAAGCCTCCTGTGTCTCCTGCTCATACACTTTCAGGCTCCCGCCCCGGTAAAAATTCTGCACTCCCGCACCCGGTCCGCCTTCGCATCCCACTGCCTGCAGTTTTCTCAGAGCATCCGCCAGATCCTGCGCCAGCAGCTTTTTATCTGCAGCCGGGCATTCCAGCAAAGTCTCCCCCTGTATCCAGCAGTTGACGGACCATGGAAATGGATAGTAATCTGTAGGCTTTCCCACTGCCACTGATTTGGACACGGGATAGTCCAGATGCTCCTGCAGATAGGGCAGCCACCGGCTTTCCTTCTCTATCTGTCCGGCATATTCCTCTGCACTTGGCAGACGCACAGTCAACTCCTTCCCAAGATGAAAGGTGCGGTTGTCATGTCCGCTTTTTTCCACCGGATAAATTTTCAGATGGCTCCACTTGGGAAACTGTTCTTTGATCAGTCTTTTTACCATCTCTGTTGTAATTTCCATCTTAATTTCCCCCTCCTTCCTGTCTTTTCTGCCTTTCCACTCCCGCAGCCCTCGCCATCTTTTCCTGGAACAGCCGGTTGAACACTGCAATCGTTCTTCCAACACCAATCATTGCGAGGATGGTTCCGATACCGATCCCCACCAGATGACCGGCGAGGGTCAGGCTCAGCGTGGTCGTCAGCAGAATATTAAATAAGTCAAAGCAATTCTTGGTCAGTCCCACACTCTTCCCCACACAGTCGGAGAGCGCCTGGACAATCCCGTCTCCCGGATTGGGAATCAGCCGCATATTCAGGGACATGGCAGCTCCAATCCCAGTAAGGATAACGGCAAGGAGCAGCACCAGGATACGAAGAGCCACTCCTTGCTCTGTTCGTCCGAAGTCTTCTGGGAACTCCGGAATTGCCGAAGAAAACAAATTCATAAATCTGGTAAAGACCAGGCTTAAAGGAATCTGCAGAAAATCCATAAAAAGCAGCAGCCTTCGATCGATTTTCTCTGCATGGGCAAGTATATTCCGTGAGGCGGCATCAGCATTTCTGGTACGGATCAGATGCAGAACCATCTGGATCAATACAAAAAGACTGTAGAGTGCCAGTGTGGTATTACCGAAATTGTAATGGAAAATTTCAGAAATGCTGTACGCCACTGAGATTATAGGAGAAACTCCCAGACCCGCTTTCGTATTCAGGATCAGTCCAAGAGCCAGGACCAGCAGTCCCAGGACATAGAAAAGGGAGCGGTAATAAACAGTTTTTTTCATAGGTATATCCCTCCTGCATATGTCATTTACGCTCCCATTTTATTCCTTTTTCCCTGCTGCTGTCAAATTCCCATTGTCAGCCCCGCAGTCGTCGCTCTTCCTCCATTTTCTCTCTTTGTCAGAGTCTGTCTCAAACACGGTTATTTGTGTTCTTCTGCAAATTTCTGTACGGCTGCCCATGCCTCTTCATCAAATTCTCTGTCTTTGTAATAATATTTCATGTCATCCTCTGTGATCCTGCGCACTACTTTTGCCGGATTTCCTGCTGCCACGGACCAGTCCGGAATATCTTTTGTCACAACACTGCCCGCTCCGATCACTACATTATCTCCAATATGTACCCCGGGAAGAATCACACTGTTTCCTCCGATCCACACATTATCTCCGATAGTAACTTCAATACCGTACTCATACATGGAATTTCTTGCCACCGGATGAAGGGGATGTCCTGCAGTGTAGATTGCCACATTTGGTGCAAGCTGGCAGTAATCACCGATTTTTACTTTTGCCACATCCAGAATGGTGCAGTTATAATTCGCAAAGAAATTCTTACCTGTCTCAATGTTAAATCCATAGTCACAGTAAAACGGCGGATTAATAAACGCTCCGTCAGATTTTCCCAGGAGTTCCTTTACCAGCGTTCCGATCTTGTCAAAATCTGAACGATCCACGGTATTCAGCTGCTGCAGGATCCTTCTGCACGGCTTCTGCTGGTTCATAACCTCTTCGTCAGAAATATAAGGCATCTGCTGATCTCTTCTCTCTGTATTCTTCATAATCTCATTCTCCTCCTGATTTTTCATTTTCTTTTTTAAAATAATTTTTTCCGCAGAAATTCCTGCTTCTGCAGATTATTTGGTGATATCCTTCACCCACTGATATTTTTTATAATGCCGGTATACTGCAGGCAGCTTCAGCATCTCATCCAGGTTCAGCAGGAAATAAACCACAAGAACCGGAAGATTGAGTACAAAAGCAGCGACAGCGCCTACTGGCACCACGATCATCCACATGACAACTATGTCGCAGAGAAGTCCGAATCTGGTATCCCCTCCTGCACAGAAGATACCGGCAACTGCTGTGGAATTCACAGACTTTCCTATCATATAATAGGAACACATATACAGCATGACCCGAAGATATTCGTGGGCCTGGGGACTTAAAGACACAGCAAATTTCAGTACCAGAGGACTGCACAGGAGAATCACGATTCCCGATGCCGCACCAGACAGAACAGCAATTCTGGACAGCCTGCCTCCATACTCTTTTGCCCTTGCAAGCTCTCCTCTTCCCAGTTCATTTCCCACAAGGATACCGCTTCCTGCACCGATTCCCAGGCAGATGCAGGCAATAATATTCTTTACAATATTTGCCAGTGAATTGGCTGCCACCGCATCGCTTCCCAGATGTCCCATAATGACAGAAAACATGGTAAATCCACATCCCCACACCAGTTCATTTGCCATAACCGGAGCTGTATAATGATAAAAATCCTTTTTCAAAATTTTATCACTGTGGATCAAATATTTCCACCGCATCTTTACGGTCTTTGACCTGGCATCTTCCAGAATGACCAACAGCAGTTCCACTCCTCTGGCGATCACAGTCGCCAGGGCAGCCCCTGCAATCTCCATTTGGGGAAATCCCAGAAGACCGAAGATCAGCACTGCATTCAGCACAATGTTCAGCACCACGGCAGTGGAACCATAGACTGTGCTCTTTAAAGTTCTCCCTGTGTTTTTCATAATACACAGATAAATCTGAGAAATGCTCATAAATAAATAGGACCAGCTGACCACGCGCAGATAGACCACGCCTTTTTCCACCAGATCCTGCTCCCCGGTAAAAATATGCATCAGCACTCCCGGACAGACAAGCGCTGCCAGGAAAAACAGGGAACCGATCAGCACCGAAATTTTCAATACAATCCCCAAAACCTTTTCTACGGATTCCGTATCTCCCTTTCCCCAATACTGTGCTGCAAGAATTGTAGCTCCAATGGTCAGGGCAGCAAAAAACAGATTCAGCACAAACTGCACCTGCGTGGCAAGAGATACTGCCGACAGGGAACTCTGATCCAGAAATCCAAGCATCAGCGCATCCGAAGCACTAACCAGCGCAGTCATCAGATTTTGCATTGCAATGGGCAGTACCAGGGAAACTAATTTCCTGTAAAACAGTTTCTTTTCATTCTTCATTTTCTTTCACCTCCCGCCATTTTCTTGTGTTATAATAATATTATCTTAAGAAAAGGTTTTCTATCATTATTGTCTTTATTTTTTATAACAATCGTACACGAAAAGGAGCTTTTGTTATGGCTGAAACAGGCAATCAGAAAGTAATCAGTACAGATGTTATGCAGGACGCTTCTGAGATCGTCCATTATGACCAAATCGGCCTTCCTCTCTATATACGCAAAGGCCGTCTTTCCTCTTATCCGGATATGCGTGCCCTATGTCACTGGCACGAAGATATTGAATGGATCCATGTACTGGAAGGAGAAATGTATTATCTGATAAACGGAAAACGGGTACACTTAAAAGCACAGGACTGTCTGATGGTAAATGCCAGGCAGATGCACTACGGGTATTCTGTAAACAGGAGAGAATGCATTTTCACCTGCATACTCTGCCATCCTCTGCTGCTCGCTCCAAGTCCCCTGCTCTATGATAATTACATCAGCCCGGTTCTCAAAAACAACTCTCTGGAATACCTGATTTTTCCCTCCTCTGACCCCTTTTCTCAAAAAATAAAAACTTCTCTCGCCTCTGTTTTAGAGGTAAAAGAAGAAGGGGAACAGGGATATGAACTGGAAGTCCTGGGAATTTTAAGTCAGGTGTGGCGCCATATTCTGAAAAAAGAAGGCGTCCTTCCGGTCCAGAAAAGAAAGGGGCAGGAAGAAAAGCCTGTCTCTGATCTGTCCATCCAGAGAGCCATGGTCTCCTACATATGCCAGCATTACGGAGAAAAACTTTCCCTGGAAGACATTGCCAGATCCGGAAATGTAGGAAGAAGTAAATGCTGCTCTGTATTCCGTCAGTACCTGCAGCAGTCTCCCATTGACTTTCTGAATCACTACCGGCTGAAGGCAAGCTGCCATCTGCTGAAAAATACTGCCATGAGCATTACCCAGATTGCCCTCTCCTGCGGATTTGTCCATCTCAGCTATTATTCCAAATTATTTCTGCGCTGCTACGGATGTACACCGGGAGAATATAGAAAAACAGCAAGACTGCGGGAAATTTTATAACACTGCAAAACAGGCGCCGTTTTTCTGCCCTTCGGCAGCACTGCGCCTGTTTCCTGCTGTTTCTGATTATGATTGCTATTTCCACTCTCTGTGGAGACTCTCAATAGAAGAAAAAATATAGGTGGGCGGATATCCACAGGTCTCTGCCTCTTCCCTGGTAGCCTCTCCGGTAAGAACCAGGGCAGTGTCCACTCCTGCCCGATGACCGCTTAAAATATCTGTATACAGACGGTCTCCCACCACAAGGGTCTCTTCCCTGGAGAAATGATTCAGCTTCAAAGCATATTCAATCATGGCAGGCTCCGGTTTTCCAATATAAAGCGGTTTTCTTTTCACCGCATGTTCCAGCATCTGGCAGATTGCCCCGCAGTCCGGCACATATCCGAACTCTATGGGACATACATAATCCGGGTTAGTAGCCAGATAGTCCACCTGTCTGGTACTGAGCACCTCGCAGGTATCCTGAATCTTTTCATAGGTCAGCTGATTATCATATGAAACCAGCACACAGGCAATGTCTTCATCCATACAGTCTGTGGTCACCCGGATCTTATTTTTCTTCAGCTCCCGGACAAAAGATTTGGTTCCCATAACATAGATCAGTTTCCCGGGATAGTTCTTTTTCAGGTACATCACAGTGGCATAGGACGCTGTAACAAAATTGGCATGACTGGTCATGACTCCCAGTTTTTGAAAAGAAAGGATATAGTCATCAATACTTCTTGTAGCATTGTTGGTGATAAAGACAAACTGCCCGCCGCTCTCCTTCACATCTTTGAGGAACTCTCTGGTACCACTGATCAGCTGCTGTCCCATACACACGGTACCGTCAATATCCAGAAGAAACAGTTTCTTATCTTTCAGCATTCTGAATCTCCTTTCGGATCTGGAGGGCTTTGTCCGGATAGTTCGTGATCACAGCCTCCGCGTTTTTTTCCATGAACAGGCGCATATCCTTTTCTTTATTAACGGTCCAGACACGCACTTTCAGTCCGCTGTTTAAATAACGGTCCGCAAGGTCTGCCATTTTCATGTGATACACTGCGGGATGGAGGGCATCAATGTGATTCTCTGCAGCCCGCTTTTCCACATCCAGGATCACATCGCTGAACAGCCACGCTGTCTCTGCCTCTGGCACCAGCTCCTGTATTTTTCGAATGCTGTAGTGGTTAAAGGAAGAATAAATCACTCTGTCTTTGAACTTTTCCCTGTCCACCAGCTCTGTCACTGCTTTTTCAATCCCGTCATACCAGAAAATCCCGGTCTTTAGTTCAATATTGATCTTCATTTTTCCCGGTCTGATCAGATCCAGGACTTCCTTAAGGGTAGGGATACGGATTCCCCTGTATTTTTCCATGTGATTGTGGAAAGACATTTTCCTTAATTCTTCCAGTGTGTAGTCTCTCACATAGCCTTTCTGGCCGCTGGTCCTGTCAATGGTCTCATCATGGATTACCACAATTTGCCTGTCTTTTGTAAACTGTACATCCAGCTCGATCCCGTCTGCCCCCTGCTCCATTGCCTGTGAAAATGCCTCTAAAGTATTTTCCGGCGCATATCCGCTGGCGCCTCTGTGCGCAAATATCTGTGTCATGATCTTCTCCTCCTGATCTGTTCGTGATTTTCTCTTTATCTCTGAACAGCACAATAGGCGTCACTTTCTGTGAACCGCCTATCGCCACGAATAAGGCTGCCGCCTTTTTCAAAGCGGCAGCCTTATTATAACCCTTTTTCTATTCATTTACCAGATTGTATTCTTCGATGGATTCGTTGATGGTATCAGCCATATTGGTCACAGCCTCATCCACATCCACTTCACCGTTTAACAGGCTTTCTATCTCAGATTCTACGGTTGCCCTTGCCTCAGAGAATACGCTTAACAATGCGCCCACATATTCCGGTGAGGAATCATGGAGCTGATCGATCGCTGTCTGGAACTGAGGATACTGGGCAATGTTATCTTTGAATACCTGCTCCTCCTGAGCTGCTACAGTTACAGGAAAATACCCTGTCTGAGCGTTCCAGTAAGCCTGAGATTCCGGAGATACCAGAAATTTTACGAATTCCCAGGTTGCTCTTAACTTCTTAGGATCCTCATTGTTCAGCGTCCAGAGAGAAGCGCCTCCGATGGATACGCCGCCCTCATCGCCGTCTTTGACTGACGGAAAGTAAGCTGTACCTACTTCAAATTTTCCGTTCACATCCTGCAGGATCTGTTTTAAAGAAGCAGTGGAAGCCAGGGTGATGGCAGATTTTCCTGCTGAGAAATCCGCCAGACCTGCATCTCCGCCTTTCCCTACGATAGGAGCAAACCCTTTGTCATTGAGAGATTTCCATGCATTCAGGATATTTGCCGCGCCGCCGTTTTCATCAAAGGCAACTGCTGTTGCAGCTTCCTCTCTTCCATTTCCGTTGTTTGCGTAATCCAGTCCCTGTTTGCTCAGGAACTGTTCAAAGAACCAGCCATAGATGGACAGTGACATCACTTCTCCTGCTCCGCCTTCGTTTAGCAGCTGGTCTCCGATGGCTTCAATCCCCTCCAGGCTGGTGGGAATCTCTGTGATGCCTGCCGCGTCAAACATATCCTTGTTGTAGTACATCAGAGGTGTAGAGGAGTTAAAGGGCATGGAATATAACTGATCGTCGATAGTATAATAAGCAGCCAGATTGGGCTCGATCTGAGAAAGATCATAGCTGTCTTCATCGATCAGCTGCTGCATGGGAATGATCCAGCCGGAATCGATCATGAATCTTGTACCGATCTCATAAACCTGTACCAGGTCTG
>CALWHD010000116.1 GCA_944380235.1 uncultured Blautia sp. | reverse complement strand
GTCAGCTCTCTTTTCGGCGCTCTTCTGACACCTTCTTTGAAGGTTGGATACTCTGGTAATACAGGATCTAACTTAATCACCATTGCTTTTCCGATTTCTGCATTGTTCATTTCTCATCGTCTCCTTTACTTTTTTTACGATTTTAACATTTCAACAGTCTAAAAAACGTCTATTTTTTTCTATTCCTTTGCAGATAAAATATATTTTTTAGTGATTTTCACGTATTTATCTTCTTTCTTTTACCACAATAAAGTGAAAATAGACAAAGAACTGTCAAAAAAAGCGCCCAACAGCTTTTTTGCTGTTGAACGCAATTTCCAAATCCTTTTATTCCACAATATTCTGCAGCCAGACTCCTTTTTTCACCAGTACAAAACCAATAATGCATTTAATAATATCCGCCAGCTGTACGGCGATAAAAATATAAACCACATACAAAGATGTGAAATGCCCCAGCACATACGCAATAGGTACGCTGACACAGCAGATAAACACACTGTCAAAGAAGAACGTGACAATGGTCTTTCCTCCTGAACGCAGGGTAAAATAAGCTGCATGGAGAAAAGCATTCTGGGGCATAAACACGGCTACCACTGTAATGAAATATTTCGCCAATTCTCTGGACTCTTCATTGGTATTGTAAAGCCTTGGAAACAGCGGGGCAACAAAAAGCATAACGACTGCAATTACAATACAGCAGGCGACGGAAAAAGCAATCATCTTCCTGTCTGTATCCTTGGCCTCCTCCATTTTCCCCGCTCCCAGAAGCTGCCCCACCACAATGGCAACTGAATCCCCCAGAGCGATGAATACCACGTTAAACAGATTGGAAATGGTATTGGAGATATTCATGCCGGCTACCACGTTCATACCGCGGATGGAATAACACTGGAGCAGAAGTGCCGTACCTGCTGCCCAAAAAGTTTCGTTCAGCAGAAGAGGCGTTCCCTTTATAAGAATCCTCCTGGTAAGCTGACGGGGAATCTTCATGGTCCTGTACAGTCCTATGATGAATGTATTAATTTCCTTATGTCTGTGAGTCCATCCAATTACGATTACCGCCTCTGTATAGCGGGACATCACTGTTGCAATGGCCGCACCTGCCACTCCAAGTTCAGGAAATCCAAATTTTCCGTAGATCAGAAGATAATTAAACACCATATTGACACATACTGCAGCGATTCCTGCTTTCATGGGAATTACCGTTCTGCCGCACTCTCTCAGTGTGCTGGCATACACCTGTACCAGCATAAAGGGAGGAAGCCCCACCAGCATGATCGCCAGGTAATCTTTTCCATACGCCAAAACCGCTCCGGTATCCCCGCCGTCCTGGCTTCCCTTCAGATACATTTGGATCAGGGGATCTCCAAAAAACAAAAATACCAAAACTGCAATACCGGTCAGGATCACTGCCAGCCAAAGCTTAAAACGGAAGGTATCTGCCACACCTTTGTCATCTTTCTGTCCAAAATACTGCGCTGTAAAAATTCCTGCACCGGACACTCCCCCAAAAATACAGAGGTTATAGACAAATATCAGCTGATTGACAATGGCCACTCCCGTCATGGGTTCTGTCCCTATCTGCCCTACCATGATATTGTCCAAAAGACTTACAAAATTGGTGATCCCGTTCTGGACCATAATAGGCACTGCGATCATCAGCACCATTTTATAAAAACTTTTCTCTCCGATAAACTTTTCTCTAAATGTCTTTTTCATGCTATTTCTCCGATGTGTTTATTTTTTCCGTCTCATAGGCTCCCGGTATCCTTTTCAGATATTCACAGGCTTTTTTCCTGTATTCTTCCGGGCTCCTCCTCAGGATGTCAGAAAACATCTGCGGATACCTCTCTTTTAATTGTGCCTGGTTGATATACAAGATTCCAAGTGTATACGGGGATGCGAACTGTCTGGCGCTTTCCTGTGCCTCCCACAAAAGTTTTCGCGCTTTTTTCCTGTTTCCCGCCTCTGCCTCCAGAAGACTGACATATCCTTTGTTGATAGATCTTCCTATCAAAGTAAAAGATTCATTATAAATCTCCTCCGCCTTATAAAAAGCCGCTCTGCTTTTCTCCTTCTCGCCAAGCTCGAGCCAGCTCATTCCCATATTGCAGTAGACCACTGCATTGCAGGGACAATGGTTATATTCACAGATTTCCACCGCACACCTGTAAAATTCCAGGGCTTTTCTGAAATATTTCTGTTTGCGCATTGTCTCTCCCATATAAATATAACATGCTGAGATATTCGCCGCATAAATTCTGGATTTCAGCGGTACTCCTTCAAAATATGCAAGAGATTTTTTCAGATATTCCATACCTCTTTCAAATTCCCCCGTCATGGAATAATACAGACCATATAAACGGCAGGTAACTGCATACTCTTCTTTATATCTGCCCTTTTTTGCCGCATTCAGCGACTCTTCCAGATATTCTCCTGTTTTATCCAGTTCCCATACATTCAGCTGATAATGGATCAGAAGTCTCAGACACTGTATTTTTGTCAGGGGATCCTCTTCTGATGACGCGTTAGTCTTCAGAGCTTTCTCTGCACAGGCTGTCCCCTCCTCATAGTATCCCTTTGGAATACAGTACTGGGCCTTTGTCAGCATGAGCCGGATATATAATTTATCAAGTTCCTCTCCTGCCCCTTCCTTCTGCTCCAGTTCAAGCAGTTCTTCTTCCATTTCTCTGCACTGCTCCAAAAGGAAGGTATCCTGAAACGCCCCTTTGTCACAGGAGCTGGAAAACACAGGATAAAGTTCATAGAATTTTCTGACATATTCAGAGGCAGAAAAAATCCTGTATTCCAGCGCCTTTTTCTTATTTCCGCAGATAGTATAATGGTAGATCAGACGCTCCCATCTGCCGTACTCGTAAGAAGGAAGCCCCTCGATATATTCTGCAAGCATGCTGTGAAATACTTTACATTTAGACGGTGCCATCTGCCCGTGGACAAATTTCTGCATACTGCCGTGGCAGAACAAAAGTCTGACCTCTCCTTTCATCTGTTTTTCATAAAGGAATCCTTTTTCTTTCAGCTCTTCTACCGCGTTCAGGAGGTCCAGACTGTCCCTTTTTAAAATATGCTCAAGAGAATCCATATCTGCCCATGCCTGACATGCGGAAATCAGTTCCAATACCTGCCTCGTTCCTTTTGGCAGTGCTTCCAGCTGATCCCGCAGAAGCTCCTCAAAACGGGAGGGTTCCCCCTCCTTTAAATTTCCTCTGGCATATTCTCTCAGGAGCATTTCAAGGAAATAGGCGTTCCCCCTGCTTTCCTCATAAATTCTGTCAATGAATTCCGGTTTCGCCGCTTCTTTTCCAAGACTTTTTTCTGTAATCTTTTTTACTTCGTCTTTTGAAAAAGGTGTCACAAAAACCCGTTCTATATACTTCCCCTTGACAAGAGGCGACAGATATCTTTTCAGCCGGTCATTCCAGCTGTCAGGACAGGTGAGCAGAATCATCATATTTTTATTTTCTGCCCTTATAAGAACTGAAAGAAACTCAAGGCTCATCAGATCCATATACTGGATATTGTCAAACACAAGAAGAATCGGCTTTTGCTTTCCTGCCTGTGAAAAAAAACGAAGCAGGAGATTTCTGGTGGAACGATAACTGTAGGAGATCGTATTGTCCGTCAGAGCTGCCGTCTGATCTCCGCCCTTTTTAAAAAAAGGGAACAGCCAGTCAGCCGCCTGAAGATACTGTTCGTCCATCTGGAGCTTTCTGTCCTTTGCAGCATTGGCCACCTGAAGCATTACCACATTCCAGGGCTGCAGGTTCATCTGCTGCTCTGTCTCCATGCAAACTGCCTGAAAGACCATAGTTCCTTCCGCTGATGCCCGGCCGACAAGCTGTTTCGCAAGATACGTTTTTCCTACGCCGCTCTCCCCCGTAAGCAATATATTTTTTGATTTTCCTGTAAGAAACTGTCTGTGAGCCTCCTCCAGCTTCTGTCTTTCCCCTGCATGCCCCAGTGTATCTTGGGGCTGCTCTGTCTCCATACTCCACTCCTGAAGAAATCTCTGGTGCATCTGGCGGATCTCCTTTTTCGGCACCACCTTAAGCTCTGTGTCCAGAAGAGACGCCAGCTGCTGGTACAGACGGATGCCTTTGTAGTACATCCTGTGCTCGCCGTAAATCTTCATCATATGATAATATGCCTGCTCATCCAGCGAGTCTTCCCGGATATATTGTTCAAAAAGCTGTTCTGCCTGGCTCACAGAAAGATTTCCGCTGTCACGGAGTTTTTCTTCCAGAATCCTAAGATAAGTATCACGGACTTCTTTTCTTTTCCAGTTCATCCATTCTTCATAAGGCTCTGCATTCTTTACATAAAATCCATTCAGAAATTCCGTTTGGTAAAATCCCGTCTCCTTTTTTTCCTGAAACCGAGCATAATCCGTTGTGAGATCCAACTGTGGATTCAGCGCAAGATTCTGCCTGTCAGGTGAAATAATACAGTCCTCATGAAGGAGTTTTCTTATAGTATACAGAGCATGTCTCAGATTTTTCTTTGCCGTGGATTCCTCACAGGTATCCCACAAAAGAGCCGCTATACGGTCTCTGGTAGCATGCTTCTCCACTGCCATATAATATAAAAGAGCTTCTGCCTTTTTATAGGGAAATATCACCGGTGCTCCGTCCAGATAGATTTTGGGCGTCTGCAGTACATAGACTTCAATTCGTGCCACACCATTACTTCCTTTCTATTGTCTACAGGCACACCCGGCAGATGCCGATTCCTGTCTCTTCCCGGCAGTCTCCTGTCACTGTCACTTCATCCTTCCACTCTTTTATCAGCAGAAGTTCTTCCTTCCCGACCGATGTATCCGAAAGGATGATCTTGCCTTTCTTTACATAGACAGCCAGAAGATTTTCACCTTTTTCCGGTTGCAGCCGGATGGTTTCCCCCTGTTTGAGCAGAGCAGTTTCCATTTTCCCGTCTGCGCCGTTTTTCACCATCAAATTAAAATCCACCACTCTTCCGTAGCTGACCGTGGGAACACCGCCGTCAAAGCAGTCAACCTCGTAAGGCTTTAAACACACCTTTTCTTCATTCCCGTGAATCATTTCCAGACTGCCCCCGAAAATGCTGAGATATCTCTTTACCCCCGGAAGCGATGTAAACTCAGAGCTGTCTGTGTCCACTGTCGCACTGCTGATGCGGCACTTGAAATTTCCCTCCTTGTACAATGCATCCTCCGGATATATATACAATTCCGTGGTAGTTCCTCCCGACCAGCGGGAAGTTTTAAAATCATTTGCGTTTTTTACAGTGATATTGACACTCATGTCTTTTTTCCCCTTTCTTCTTGCCTGATTCCGGATCTTTGGAAAATTCGCGCTTTCTGAACAAACTTCTGAGCAGTACCATATAGCCCCAGGAAATAGACAGCGCCGGAAACGCAGAAAGCACAGCTCCCTTTAAAGGAGAGATCTCTGTAAAGACCACTGGTCCGAAAAACATGACAAACACCACTACCATCATAAGGATCAGTGTAATCTTTTCTTTCATAGTATTTGGCGGTGTAAGAAAGATCTTCTGAAGATCCATCTCAAGCCTTTCCGGTTCTTTTTTCATGCTTTATACACTCCTTATCAAACATATTTTCTCCATAATACTACACATCTTTACCTTGGTCAAACAAACATTTTTCCAAAAGAAAAAGGACGCTTTTTTACAGCATCCCTTTTCCTTTCATTTCTTAAGCTTTCGCTTCCTCTATCACTTCCGGCTCCACATCCACCACATCGTCTACGTCCTCAATGATCTTATCGATAAAGAACACCTTAAATGTGGCTGCCAGCTGAAGAATAAAGATTGGAAGTACACAGAAGCCGCCTACGCCTGAGAGGTATTTTACGCCGTCGACCCCTTGCTGTCCTCCTCCGAAAATAACCATAACAACTGCAATAATACCGATTGCCAGTCCCCACACTACTTTCTGCCAGTTTGCCGGCTCTTCATCATAGCTGGAACCCTCTGTACAGATCTGGGAGATCGTGGTAGCCATGGTATCTGCCGTAGTGGAAAAGGCAGCCATCATGGTGATCATAACCAGAGGAATGATGATAAAACTGATGGGCACTTGCTTCAGCAGTTCCCACAATCCGGATACTGCAATGCCGTTGCTGATAGCTCCTACAATATCCGCCTTTCCGATATCCTGCCAGTTCAGTGCAGTTCCGCTCCATACAGAAAACCATACAACACCAAAAGTAGAAGGCATGATCCAGTTTACGATCATGAACTGACGGATGGTGCGTCCATAAGAGATCATAGCAAAGAAAATTGCCATCAGCGGTGCATAAGCGATCCAGCATGCCCAGTCAAACATAGTCCACCAGGTTACCAGTGCTTCCCCGCCTACAATGTATGGATCCAGGCCCCAGGTCCAGAAGTGGTCAAACCAGTATCCAAGTCCTACATTCATCATGTTCAGTATGTAAACAGTAGGTCCTGCGATCAGCAGGAAGATCAGAAGGATATAGAAGATCTTGGAAGTTCCGTCTGCCAGCCATTTAATTCCTTTGTCCAGGCCCGCAACAGAAGCCAGGATAAAAGTTGCTGTAATAACAAGGAACAGAATGATCCAGACCACAGGTCCCTGCTTGATTCCGTAAGCAGCTTCCAGCCCGGTCCCTACCAGAGCCAGTCCCATTCCCAGATTACTGGAAAGTCCCAATGCCAGCGCTACAATAGAAACCACATCAATAATACTTCTCCATACTCCATGTTTTACTCCCTGCCCGAAAAGCGGTGTCAGAGAAGCTGCAACAGACAGTTCTTCCTTTTTGTTGAAGTAAATATATGCCATGGCACATCCCACGATAGAATACATGGCATACGGCACAAAGGTCCAGTTATACAAAACACGTCCCATACCAAACTGTGCAGCTTCCGCTGTCATAGAAGTAATTCCCAGCTGATCCAGTTCCCCGTATATGTTGCCATAATAGATCATAACTTCATTGGCGCCATATACAATACATCCGGTGGCAATTCCTCCTGTCAGGGTCATGGCAAACCAGGAACCAAAAGAATGTTTTGCCTTGGCATTTCTTCCTCCGAAACGTACTTTTCCCAATTTAGAAAAAGTAAGAATTGCAACAACCACAAGACAGAAAATCGCTACCAGCTGATAAAGCCACCCAAAACTCTTCAGGGACCAAGTGAAAATTGCGGAACAGCTCGCTGTCAGCCACTCATTTTTCAGAACGCCCAGAAGGGCGCCGCCGCCGATGATGATAAACGCTGGAATAAAAACACTCCATCGGATACCTTTTGCTTTCTTGTTGTCTCCACTCATTAATAAACCCTCCTTTAGTGTGTAATGTGCAGCAGATCCTTTCTCAGGATTTCCTGCTGCCTTTTATCTAAAATGCCCTCTCTGCATTTAAGATCCTGCTCAGATTTCCCAGCTTTTCAGAAAATCATAAGATTTCTGGATGTCTTCTGACATATTCCTGTCATTATCCAGATAAGGAACCACTTTTCTGTATGCTTCAAAAAAGTCTCTGGTTCCCTCACCCAGAACAGGGTGATCTCTCAGATCAACTGCCTGGGCTGCATGCATCAGCTCAATGGCTGCCATGTAATACAGATTATCGATAATCTTTCTCATATTCATTGCCGCCATGGCAGAATTGCTGGCTGTGTCTTCGATATTTCCCGCCATACTGAGAAAATCCAGAGAACAGGGATTTGCGTACATCCGATTTTCTGCATCCAGTACAGACACCGTTTTCTGGATAGTGCCGTAGGCGATCACAGAACCCTCCTGCGGTGTCAGGAACCTGTTCAGTTTAGAAAATCCCGGATCCCCGATTCTTAAAATCTGCTGCGCAATCATTTTAGACATATGTCCAAGCCCGATCCCGGTCATCTCTACTGCCAGTACCCAGGACAGGGGTTCAAAATTAGGACTTCCGCACATCCTGTCCTCCTCAGGAAGCAGGCAGGGGTTATCATCTGTCGCATTCAGCTCCACCAGCAGCTGTTTTTTCAAATATTCCAGGGCATCCATAACCGATCCCGTGATAGCGCTCTGGCAGCGGAAACTTAAAGGATCCTGCAGTGCTCTGCCCTCCCAAGGGCGTTCCAGATAACTGCCTTTTAAAAGCCTCCTGCATTCTCTTGCAGATTCTGCCTGTCCCGCATATCCTCTCACTGCATTGACACTTTCATCCATAGGATCCAGCACACCGTTTAAACCTTCCAAAGCGAGGCAGAACACTCTTCTGTACCGCTCAATGAATTCCTCTGCCTCTATGACTCCCACCGTGGCAAAAGCAGCGCCCTGGGCATTGGAGGAAGCAATTCCCAGTCCATCCTTAGGTCCCATTTTCAAAGGTTTCAGTCCTGCTTTTTCAAGGGCAGCCATACTGTCCATGCGTTCTGTGCCGTACCATGCCTCACCTTCTCCGATCGCTGTCAGCCCGATGGCTGTCAGAGTAGCAATATCAGCTTCTCCTACAGAACCTCTGGATTTCATCACAGGTGTAATTCCCCTGTTTAAAAATTCCAGATAATATTCTGCGATTTCCTTTGCCACTCCTGTATTTCCGCACAAAAAACCATTTAAGCGGATAGCCATGGTGGCACGGACTTCCGGAATCGTACATTCCGGTCCCACGCCGATCATATGGCTGCGCAGAAGATTTTTATTATATGCGTCATACCGGTCTGCATAAACCACCTTATCTTTATTCCAGCCTACGCCTGTATTCAGGCCGTAAACTGCTACCCCCCTCTTATCCAGCTCAAAGATCAGATCTCTCGCAGCCTGGACTTTTTTCATTGCCTCAGGAGCAATCTCAACTTTTACATTCTCATAGGCAATTTCTTTTACCTGAGAAATCGTAAGATTTTTTCCTGTGAGACATACTGTTTTTTCAGCCATTGCAAAACCCTCCTTACACTGTCCTGTTCTATTCTTTCTCTTTATTTTCCAGCCAGAGGACCACTTTTTCCGGTGTAATGGGATAACTGGCAAACCTGCTGCCAATCGCAAAATTCACTGCATTCGCCACAGCAGGTCCCGGCGCTACCGCCACTACTTCTCCAAGGCTTTTTGCCCCATATGGCCCGTCTGTATTATGCTCCTCAATAAACAGAGACCTGACTTTTGGCATATCCGGTGCATTGATCATATGATATTTGGAAAAGTTCCTGGATTTTACATTTCCCTTTCCGTCATATCCGATCTCCTCAAACAGCGCCTGTCCCAGGCTCATCTGGGCTCCTCCTTCTATCTGTCCCTCTGACAGCGTATAATTCATACACTGCCCCACATCATGGACAGCCAGCAGATCAAGAACTTCTGTCTGCCCGGTATATTTATCCACCTTCACCTCTGCAAAGGCTGCACAGTATACTCCCGGATTGCTGTCCGGTTCGTATTCTATGTCTGCATGAAGGTATCTGGAAAACTTCTTTTCATACTCTTTTGAAACTTCGCCGTAGGTACGGCATTCTTCCCTGTCTGTTCCCGGGTATTTCAGCATTCCGTCCTCTGCCTCTATCCTGTTTTTCTCCCAGCCGTATACAGCGGCAGCGGCATTTTTTATTTTCTCCAGCAAAGCTTCTCCTGCCTCCTGCACTGCCCTGCCACATACATAAGTAACACGGCTTGCCTGGGTCCCTGCCGAATCATAAGGGCTCAGAAACGTATCTGCCTCATAGACTTTAATCTTATAAGGATCCATATGAAGGGCTTCCGCGCCGATCTGCTGCATTGTCATAACCGTTCCGCATCCCTGGTCGTGGACCGCGATACGGAATTCCGCACTTCCGTCCGGATGAAGCTGGGCATAGACATTGGTAAGTTCCGGATAGCCTCCCTTATAGCCGTTTCCGTGTGTGGCACATGCCATCCCCACACCGTAAGCATACCGGTCTGTATTTTTTTCCCGGATATGGGCTCTTTTTTCTTTCCAGTGAAATTCCTCCATACCTTTGAGGATACATTCCCGGATCCTGGCATCTCCAAGATTCGTCCCCCCCGCCGGATCATCATCCCCCGGAAGCACCACATTTTTCAGACGCAGCTCACAGGGGTCCATCCCCAGCCGGTCTGCAATCTGATCCAGGTTCACCTCTGTCACCGCATGAGCCTGCGGAGAACCATATCCTCTGCAGGAACCTCCCGGAGTAGTATTGGTATAAAAGGTCCTCGCCTCAATGGTCTGATTTTCAATACGGTAGAGGCGAAACAGCTTCTTGCTGAATGCCATAGCGATTGCAGAGGCGTTGGTATAGTAAGCACCCCCGTCAAAATCACAGGCAATAAACCTTCCAAGTATTTTTCCGTCTTTGTCCACTGCTGTCTTTACCGTCATCTCACTGGGATTTCTCCTTCTTGTAGCGGTAATGTCTGCTGGTCTGTCCATATACAGCATCACCGGTCTTTTCAGTGTCCATGACGCAAAGGCACATGCAGGCTCCACCACAGACAGCCCTTTTCCGCCAAAGGAGCCGCCCATGACAGCCTTGACCACTCTCACCTTTGTATAAGGCACATCCAGAAGACTGCAGATATGATACCGAACCATGAAAACCGTCTGACATGGTGTCCATACCACCAGATTTCCGGTCTCATCAATTGCAGAAAGAGCGATATGAGGCTCAATAGGAGCATGGTGGATCGCCTGTGTGCTTCCCGCAGTCTCTTCCACGATCAGATTTTCCAGCGGAAGGCTGCCGAAATCACCGCATCTGCTCTCCTTCTCAAAAGCAATATTCTCCTTGTTTTCTCTGGCAGCCTTCAGTCCGATGACAGGAGTTTCCTCTCTGTATACAATTTCTACCAATGATGCCGCCTCTTCCACTGCCTCTTTTGTCTCTCCCACGACCAAAGCCAGATGGTCTCCCACATATCTTGCTTTTTCACTGAGGATATACATATCCTCCGGCGCGCCGACCCCCGGTGTCCAGTTATGAGGATTATATTTTGTTTTCGGAACATCTTTGTGTGTATAAACAGCACAGATTCCCGGCACTTGCTCTGCCTTATCCGTATTTATGGAAATCTCTGCCAGAGCTTTCTCACTGAGCACCAGCTTGGCATACAGCATACCTTCCAGTTTTCTGTCGCAGGTATACTGAGTTTTTCCCCTTGCCTTGTCATAGACATCTTCCCGGATCAGACGTTTTCCCACATATTTCAGTTCCTTCACATCTCCACCTCCCCGGCAAGTTCTCTCAGCTCTCCCAGAATATCATCAATCACTCCGAAAGCCGCCGATTTTTTATAGTGTTTGGAAGCACGGCTGGGAATATTATTCTCAATCTGTTCATAGACAGCATCTTTCAGTTCTTTTTTGTGGATTCCTTCCAGCCATTGTCCTTCCAGAGCTTTTTCTATATAAGGCGCCTTTGACGCCTTCGCCCCCACAGCACCTAAATAGACAATTACATTCTGCATTTTTCCTTCTCTGACTGTGGCTTTGATGCAGCCGTTAATTTTTGATATCGTAACTGCCTTTCTGGAACCAACTTTTGAAAAACCAGACAGGGCATTCTCTTTTTTTATAACAAACTGCAGGATTATTTCCCGATCCTTTAAAAGATTCTTTTCCAGTCCTTCAATAATATCATCCAGAAGACAGATTTTCTTTTCCCCTTTTTCATTAAACACCACTGCCTCCGCCCCATAGGCAAACAGCACCGGTGTTGTATCTGAACTCTGGGAAGCATTTGCCGCATTTCCGCCCACAGTGGCACGGTTGCGGATCTGTGTGGATCCCACCATGGATGCCGCCTTTGCCAGAGCAGGAATATATTTCCGGATTACCGGACTTTTTTCCAGCTCTGTCATGGTCACTCCTGCTCCGATCATAATCCTGTCTTCCGTCTCCTGGATTTTTTTCATCTCTTCCAGATGTGTCAGATCGATCAGGGAATAATGAAATTTCTTCTTTGCTCTTAAATGGATCACCAGATCTGTACCTCCTGCGCACAGGTAAGTATTCTCATCCTTTTCCTTCAAGGCATCCGCCAGTTCTTCCAGGTTTTTCGGTATAAAAAAATTCACTGTACCTCCCCCTTTACCGCACATTCCACTGCTTTGATGATTTTTTCATATCCTGTACAGCGGCATAAGTTTCCTTCGATCGCTCTCTTAATTTCTTCTCTCGTGGGATTGGGCTTTTCCATAAGAAGCGCCCGGCAGGATAAAATCATTCCCGGAGTACAGAATCCACACTGGATAGCTCCGTTTTCTATAAATGCTTTCTGAAGGATATCCAGCTCTCCGTTTTTTTCCAGTCCCTCTATGGTAAGGATCTCCCGGTCCATCACCTGACCTGCATACACTGTGCAGCTTGTCACTGCCTGATTATCCAGGATTACGGTACATGCGCCGCATTCTCCTTCGCTGCATCCTTCTTTGACTCCTGTAAGTCCCATATCATCCCGCAGGAAATCCAGAAGCCTTTTTGCCGGATCAATTTCCTTTTCTATTTTCTCTCCGTTGACCGTACATGATAACAGCATATTTCACACCCTCTCTTTTCTACTGATAACAACGATTATTAAAAGTATACAGTCCCATCGTTTAAAAAACGTTGAAAACACTGTACCTGTCTAAAAAGAACTTTTTGATACTTAACTAAAAATATTATTTTTCTTCTATTAAGGAAAAAGTATTTCCTTGTGCCTTTACACACTATTTGCTAAAATATCTATAACCATATCAAACGCTGAGATTTTCCGGCCCCGGTGCCTGCAAAGTCAAAAGACATGGCGTATGTCCGGAAAGGAGACTTTAATCATGTATTCAGAATCGTTTTACTTAGAGGAGGGTTTTCCCTTCCACGGAAGAAAGCTGGAACAGCTTCAGAAATTTTTACAAAAATGCAGTCTGACCTATGATCCTCAGATCCAGTATTCCGTCCTGCTGAAAACCAGGGACGGAGCGATCGCCGGCTGCGGTTCACGGCACGAAAACACTTTAAAATGCATTGCTGTAGATGAGAAATTCCAGGGGGAAGGCTGTCTGCAGATCATTATGACTGCCCTTACAAAAAACGCGGCAGCTGCACAGATTTCCCATCTGTTTCTTTTTACCAAACCCATGTATCTTGTCATGTTTTCTGATATGGGATTCTACCAGATCACCAGCACCGAGGATATGCTTCTTATGGAAAACAGAAAAAACGGCATCCGGGAATATCTCTCTCGGGAATCTTCCCAGTTTCCTGCACAAGAAGGAAAAACCGCAGGTGCCATTGTAATGAATGCGAATCCTTTCACCAACGGTCATCGTTATCTGGTGGAAACAGCCGCATCACAATGCGATGTGCTTCATGTTTTCGTACTCTCTGCGGATTCCTCCGAATTTCCGGCTTCTATAAGGCTCGATCTGGTAAAAAAAGGCTGCCAGGACTTAACAAACGTCTTCGTCCACGGAAGCTCTGACTACCTCATCTCCCACGCCACCTTCCCGGATTATTTCCTGAAAGATAAAGCAAACGCCACCCAAAAGGCCGCTGTGCTGGACCTGATGATTTTCGGAGAATATTTTAAAGATGCCTTTCACCTGACCAGGCGCTTTGTGGGCGAAGAGCCCTTTTCCCTCATTACCCGTGTTTACAACGAACAGATGAAAAAAATCCTTCCTGGATTTGGAATTACTGTCACAGAAATTCCCAGATGCACAAGCCCGGACGGAACGGTCATAAGTGCCACCCATGTACGAAAACTGTTTCTCTCCGGCTCTCTGGAGGAATTAAAGCCATTTGTGCCGGAAACCACTTATACCTTCCTCATTTCCCCCGAAGGACAGACCCTGAAAAAAAGACTGACCAAAGAAAAGGAAACAATATCATGAATCTGAATTACTGGTGCAGCGGCACCCCTGCCTCTATGGAAGATATCCTGGACGCAAGAGAGGAACGGGCTGCCGTACAAAAACAAATGCTCTCTAAACACCCCTGCTGCCTGGTATGTTTTACTCTGAATATTCCGGGACCTGTAAAAACATTTCCGTTCACCCGCTGGCTCTACGAAGTGGGAAAAGCAGAACTGATCAATATCACTCAATATCTGACATGGACAGGGAAAAACAATTCCGCCAGAACTTTTCTGGAAATCAGGGAAATCCGAGAGAATACGGGAGAAGAAGGTTTTTTTGCTCTGTCCCTGGATCCCCTGAAAATGAAATCCTCTCTGACAAAACTGGAAGAAGCTCATCCTCTGGGCAGGCTTTTTGATTTTGATGTACTCCGCCCGGACGGCTCCAAAGTGTCCCGAAGAGAGCTTGGATATTCCCAGCGCACCTGTCTCCTATGCGGAGATCCTGCTTTTGTCTGCGGGCGCTCCCGCAGACACAGCGCCCGGGAGCTGATCACCCGGGAAATTTCCATGATGGAGACTTTTTTTGAAGAGCGCATGTCACGTCACCTGGGGCTGATAATGCAGAAAGCTTTGTTTTATGAGGTGAACACTTTCCTGAAACCGGGACTGGTAGACAAAATACATAACGGAGCTCACAAAGACATGTGTGCCGATACCTTTGTAAAAAGCGCCTATGCCCTGACTCCCTATTTTACAGAAAGCGCACGTATGGGGCTTTCGTGGAAAGGGGAATTTCAGGATCTTCCTCAGCTGTTTTCCCGTTTAAGAGAGCGGGGCAGGCAGGCAGAAAAAGAAATGTTCTCTGCTACCGGCGGTGTCAACACCCACAAAGGAATTATCTTTTCCGGCGGGATCTTCTGCTGCGCTCTGGGTTATCTGATCTCAGAACATGGTCTTCTGACTTCCCGTTTTATCATTGATGATTTTTCCCTTCTTCCGGATATCATTAAGAAAATGCTGGACAACCTTATGAAAGATTATGTCAGCTTAGAAGCCTGTAGATCGGAACCAAAGAACTGTACCCATGGAGAGCAGCTCTACCGCAGCTACCGCCTGGGCGGCATACGCCGTGAAGCCGCCGGTGGTTTTCCTGCTGTTTTTGAAAAAGGTCTTCCTCTTTTTTCTACCCTTCTGCACAAAGGGTATTCTCTCAATCAATCCGGCTGCCTGACTCTGCTGTCCTATATTTCATTTTTAGAGGATACCAATCTGTTCATACGTGCCGGATATCAAAAAGCCAGAAACATCCAGCAGGAGCTGACCAGTTTTCTCTCCTCCTCTTCTCCGAAGGAACAGCTCCGGATACTCCCTTCCCTGGACCGGTATTTTACAGAACAGCATATCAGCCCGGGAGGAAGCGCTGATATGCTGGCACTCACTTATTTCCTTTATTTTCTCACAGAAAAGCCCTGCTGCTTTTCCTGACTCTTCAGAATCTTTTCTGAAAATACTCAGGGATAAGGAAATTCATTCTGAAAAGTCAGAAAGACTGCCCATACGGCAGTCTTTCTGACTTTTCTCTTATTTTCTATTTTATATAAGTTTATATGAGCAGATTCAAAAGTCCGATGACAAATCCAATCAGCGCTCCCAGGTTGATCACTGCGTTCAGTTCCTTTTTCATCACTCCCAGCAGCAGATGTTCCACTTCCAGAACATCCATCTGATTCACCTTATCCTCCACCACCTGATTCACATGAAATTTTCCGGCAATTTCTTCTGCCCGATCCTGTACAAATTTCACATAAGCATCATCCACCAGTCTCCTGATCTTTTCATCTCCCAGCGGAACAGGTTCCAGCAGTTCTGACACAGACATGCATTCCACGGCTGCAATCTCACCAACGACCAGGGGACGCACTTTCTCCCGTCCGTGCTCCCGGATATATTCGCCTACTTTATTTCCTATAGGAACCGCAATGGACCGGATCAGATCATCGTTTAAAAACATGGAAACCATGCTTCCACTGAACTTTTCCCTGACTTCCTTCGCGCCTTCTTCTGCAATGATTGTTCCCACATCCAGATCCTCAAGCCCTCTGCCTATCTTCTCTGTAATAAACTCCTCCAGATGTTCTTTCATAGAATCATAGTCTTCTCTGTCCACATAATGCCCCAGAAACTCTTCCAGGGTATCTTCTTTATTCTGAATATCCTGGATACTCTTTGTAACTGCCTCCACCACAGTCTCCTTTGTCTCTTCTCCAAGAAGCATCCCACAGATATCTTCTTTTGTAAAAAGGTGTTCTCCCACTGCATTTCCCAGGGCACGGGCAATTCTTCCCTGGCCTTTTGGAATAATGCCTGGGGTAAAAGGCAGTGTTTTATTTCCGATTTTTATAGGCTTTAAAGGGCGAAACAGCATCTTTACAGCAATGTAATTGGTACAATAACCAATCAATGCGCCGATGACCGGTCCCGCAAGCATTTCTATCACATTCATACGTATATCCTTCTTATCCTCTTCCGAAAAGTTTTTCCCTGAACTGCCCCCACATGCGGATCAGAAAATACTCATACGCCATATCAAACAAAAACAGCGCCGCCTGACCTCCCAGCCAGAAAACCAGCAGCATGATGCCTGAGATCTCACCTGCAAAAAGGAGTCCTGGGAACAGCAGCAGCGCAGGAACATACATCAGGTTAAAAACTATAAATTTTCCTGCATGAAACAGCAGTTTTCTTTTTTTCATATTGGGATACTTGCCAAGATACTGCCACAGTGCTTCCACCGCAAGTACATAAACCCCCATCATTCCATACGTAATACAGTACAATTTCTGCGGAGCAAGGATAAACCCCAGCAAAAGGCAGCCGACGAAGAAGGCAAATCCGTATTTCAGATTAAATTCCCGAATAATAATTCCCACAAAAAACGCAGCGGCAGCCAGAAAAAACAAAGTGTTAAAATCCAGGATCCCGCTCAAAATGATCAGCACTACTGCCAGTGCCATCAAAAGCCCCGAGACCGCCAGTTTCTTTGTATTTACATGCATGAGCAAAGATCGCCTCCCAGACACTCGCATAAGCTGTCAGCACACCACAGATCACAGCAGAAATTTCCCGTACCGCAGGTGCTTCCTCCCGTACTGCCGTAGGGATATCCATTTCCCTGGTATCTGTTGCTGTTCCACTGAAGCTGATTTACCAGATTTGCGTACTCTGGATTTCCCGGGTCCATACTCTGTGCCTGCCTTGCCAGATTCAGGGCATTGATATTATTCCCCATACCTGCATTGGCACAGGCACTTAAATAATACCACTGAGCGTTGCGGCCGGACATCCTGTTGAGCACATTCAGCGCCTGCTGGTACTGACGGGCATTGATATAATTACGGGCTGCCTGAAATTCAAGGTCTCCCGAACCGCTGGACTGATAATTTCCCTGGCTGGCACTCTGATATCCACCGTATCCGTTCTGGTATCCTCCATCTCTCTCTTTCATAATCTGGTCATAGGCTTCCTGCACTTCCTTAAATTTCTCTTCTGCAAGATCTGCCAGCGGATTGTCCACATAAGAATCCGGATGATATTTTCTGCTCAGATCCCTGTACGCACGTTTGATCTCATCATTGGACGCATCTGGGGATACTCCTAAAATTTCATATGGATTATTTACCATGATCTTCTTTTATCTCCTGTCTTTCTTTTTGTATTTTTTCGTATTTCGCCCATACACCTCTGTAAAGAATGTTTCTCAATATCTCTGCATCCAGAAGGCAGGGCAGCTTCTCAAATGCCGCTGTGGCTTCCGCCATCATCATAAGCAGTATCTGTTTTACTTCTTTTTCATATTCTTCTTTCCCGCAGCGCACTTTCACTGCTTTTAAGGGATTGTAGGAACCTGTCTTCATATCTTTTGGAAGATCCTCCCAGGCATCAATGATATAAATAAATTTGCCAAGGTAAAATCCGAATCTTCTCAGATTTTCCTCCCAGACATCAGAACGGTATACAAACAGCTCTTCCATCAGTTTCCCAAAGATCCCCGCTGCCAGATCGATGTCTTCCTGCCCTTTTTCCTCACAAGCCGCCAGAAGCTTTAATTGTTTCTGCACTGCCTTTGCCTGCCGGGGATATTCCCTGCATATCTGTTCCGCTTTGGAACGGAACAGACGCATGCCTGTCAGCCCGGAAAAACTTTTATCATCTTTCCAGTCATCCTGAAAATTAAAATAAGCAAGCAGGATATTCATCTTTGCTCCATATTCAGAAAACTCATTCTGAAGCATAGGTATTTTCTTCACAGGGTGAAGAGGACAATGGGACTGCAGCTCCTTTGTGTCTTTTTCATACAGAGATGTAAGAAAAAGTACCAGAAAGGTCATGTCGTAGGTCAGCGTCATACGCCCTCTGAATCCATACACCTCTTTCAGGGTACGGCAAAGCCCGCAGTAATACGCCTTGTACCGGTAAAATTCTCTTACCTTTAATTCCGGTTTGTCGATCATTACATATCCGAACATGACTTATGCACCTTCCTCCTTCTCAGATCTCATGTTTTTCTATTATACTATACCTTTCTTTAAATTGCCATAGTCTGTTTTGTTTTCCTTCCATTGACTCCCGGCTTTTTTTTCGCTATACTGCTTGATGGGTATAACAATTACCACGGTATGTGACAAAAGAAAGAGGTGTCTTTATTGAAACCATCAGGCAAAACTATAATCCAGGATACTCCTGCTCCGGAACAGATGGAAATCGTATATCCGGAAAGATTTATTAAAAACACCGGCTATTATAACTCGCTTATGATGATGTACCGCTGTGCCATCCGGGAGATCCGCACGAAGCTGGAAGTTCTGGACGATGAATTCTCCGTTAAATATAACCGGAATCCCATCTCCTCCATAAAAAGCCGCATCAAAACTCCGCTGAGCATTTACAACAAGCTGCAGAAGCTGGGATATGATTTTACAGAACAGAATATCCGGGATCAGCTGAATGATGTTGCCGGAATTCGTGTGATCTGTTCTTTTATAGATGATATCTACAATGTAGCCCATCTTCTTGCAGAGCAGGATGATATCACAGTTCTGCGAATTAAGGACTATATTAAAAATCCCAAGCCCAACGGCTACCGGAGTTATCATATGATCGTAGAGATCCCGGTTTTTTTCGCTGAAGGAAAAACCCCCATGCGGGCAGAAATCCAGATCCGCACTATCGCCATGGATTTCTGGGCAAGCCTGGAGCATCAGCTGCGCTACAAAAAAGATCTGGAAAACAGTGAGAAATACGCCAGGATCAGCCGGGAACTCTCCGACTGCGCCAGCACCATTTCCGCCATGGATCTTCAGATGCAGAACATCAAAAATCTGATTGGTGAATACAACGAAATTTAACAAAATCTGCAAAGAGGGGAAGACAGTATTCTTCTGTCCTCCCCTGTTTCTTTTCCTCTCATACTCTTTTCTCCGCCGGTATCTGCCTTTAATCTGCCGCAGATATGAACCGTCTTATTCTCCGATAAATTTCCTCAGCAACTCCTCACATGCTTTGTAATAATTCTGGATTTCCTCATCCTGCGCCTGCTTTGTATCCTTGTCCAAAAGTCTCAGCCCTACCACCATATCTTGTACTGATGCAGGGCTTCCCGCCTCCTCAAATCCAATGCACTCCGATACCGGCGTGTAGTCATCCTCCTCTTTGGAAAGCACTCCGGAATCTTTATACCGCTCAAGGCTTGCATCACTGAAAAAATAGATCATACTGTCTGCTTCCTGCATATCCACAGTCAGTTTTGTCTGATTCGCCATAAGAATCTGTGGATCTTCATCCTCTTTTGGAATATAATAATCCGCCACCTGAACATGTATTTCGCCATCCCCATTCAGGTCTTCCCCATGTTCTTCAAACCAGGTCTGGAGACTGGTACGGTCCTCATCAAGCACTGCCAGGTCTCCTACCACCGCCACTGTATAATCATATTCGATCTTTGTCACCATGTCTTTGATAAAGACCGCCAGAGCGAAGAGAAAAAAGCCTCCCAGAAGCACATGGAACTTATAATAATACCAGAAGTTCTCCCACTTTTTCTTTTTGTCGTCGCTGATCTGTACTTTCATTTTTTCTTTCGTCCTTTTCCCTTGTTTCCATGGTAAGCATTTTATCACTTTCCCTTCCTTAAAAAAAGTCTTTCTCTAAAAATTTATGAGATTTTTAGATTTTCTGCAAAAGCTGCATAGCCCCGGCTTCTCCTATCCCGTCACATACCGGCTCCTCCCTGCATATCCTGAAAGAGAACCCTTTTTGTAAGGAGCTTTTATGGCATATAATATAGTTATCGATGCAGGTCACGGCGGTTCCGATCCGGGAGCAGTAAATAAAGGCAGACAGGAGAAGGACGACGATCTCCGGCTTGCCATGGCAGTAGGCGACATTCTCTCCCAAAACGGGGTGAATGTCACCTATACCCGGACTGCGGACGTTTATCAGACTCCATTTGAGAAGGCACAGATCGCAAATGACGCAGATGCTGATTTCTTCATCTCTTTTCACCGAAATTCCAGTCCCCGGGATAACCAGTACAGTGGTGTGGAAACTCTGGTCTATGATAAATCCGGAGAGAAACTGAATATGGCAGAAAATATCAACGGCGCACTGGGAGAAATCGGTTTTCGCAATCTGGGTGTCCAGGCACGTCCCGGTCTGGTTGTATTAAGACGGACAAAAATGCCCGCCTTACTCATTGAAACAGGCTTTATCAATACCGATAAAGACAATGAGCTTTTTGATGCGCAGTTTGAAGAAATGGCTCAGGCCATTGCCTACGCTATTTTAGGCACTCTGAATGAAAATCAGACCAATGCAGAATCCAGCGAAGAAGAACCTCTCTACCGGGTACAGGTAGGAAGTTTCCGTCAAAGGGAATATGCAGATCAGCTCCTCTATGAGCTTCAAGATCAGGGATTCCCTGCTTTTATCCTGAATCAGAATGGTTACTACCGGGTACAGGTGGGAGCATTTAAACAACTTTCCAATGCTGTAAAAATGGAGCAGGCGCTCCGCCGGGCAGGGTACAGTACCTGGATCACTCAGTAGCAAAAACCTGTACAAAAAACAGGCTGCCGAAATTCTCCTCTCACTCGGCAGCCTGTCTCTCTTTTTCTATCTCCTTTTTCCATACCGCTTTCTCACATGGATTCTGCTCTGTCTTCCACATTCTTATTAAAATTGATCACTTCGTGGTCGTATTCCCCGTCCATAAACGCAGAACGAATCATGAAATCCGCGGTTGCCTTATTGATCGCCATGGGAATATCATACACCTGCGCGATCCTCATAAGCGCCTTTACATCCGGGTCATGAGGCTGTGCAGTCAAAGGATCAGAGAAGAAAATAACAAAGTCAATGACGCCTTCCACGATCTTTGCCCCAATCTGCTGATCACCTCCCAAAGGACCGCTGTTGTATCCCTTGATCCGAAGCCCGGTCTTATCCGCGATCAGCCTGGAAGTAGTTCCTGTTCCATAAAGCCTGTGCTGTTTTAAAATGTCATAATTATCCTTACACCACTGAATCAGCTTTGGTTTCTCATTATCATGGGCAATGAGCGCAATATTTTTCTTTTTCCCGATGGTAAATGTTACATATTCATTCTTCATATTTTCTTCTTCCGCCTTTCCGATGATTAAACGCATTTACTTTCCGCTTATTCAACTGTTTCTATTTTATCATAATTCCCTTGTCCTCACAACGGGAAACTGCTACAATAAAAGACAAAAGAATTACAGGAGTATGCAGCATGTACTATTTTATCATAAATCCCAATTCCCGTTCCGGCCAAGGAATGGACACCTGGAAAAATGCAGAAAGAATACTGAAAGAAAAAGCAGTGGAGTACGAAGCTTATTTTACAGAATATACCGGGCACGCCTCCCGTCTTGCCAGACAGATTGCCGCCCTTTCCGTTCCCTGTACCCTGGGTGTAGTAGGCGGCGACGGAACTTTAAATGAGGTGGTAAACGGACTTGCTGATACAGAATACTCTCATATCACTCTGGGTTATATTCCCACCGGATCCGGCAATGATTTTGCCAGGGGACTCCATCTCTCCTCTGATGTACAGTCCTGTATGGACAGTATCCTTGCCCCCCGGGAAATTGTATCTGTAGACCTGGGATTGTCCAGAACAAAGGACAATGTCCGCTACTTTCTGGTGAGCAGCGGCATAGGATATGATGCTGACATCTGCAGAAATGTTATGGCGTCTCCTCTGAAGAAATTTTTCAACCGGATACATCTGGGGAAGCTGACCTACGTTGTCATTGCTTTAAAACTGCTTATGAAATATGATCCCTGCCCTGTCTGTGTAAGACTGGACAAGAAGAAAACCTTCTCTATTCCCAGATATTTCTTTATTACAGGCATGGTCCAAAAATACGAGGGCGGAGGTGTCAAATTTTGTCCCTTTGCAAAATACGACGACGGTCTCCTTGATTTCTGTATTGCAGGCAATCTTCCAAAGGCAAAGATTCTGGCACTCTTTCCTACCGCTTTTACCGGAAAGCATACGGAATTCCGCGGTATCCATATTCTTCGGGGAAAACGTCTTGACATTATCAGCCAGGCATCTCTTCCCATCCACTGTGATGGAGAAAGCATGGGCTGTTCAAGCCATCTGACCATCTCTGCCACTGACAAACATATTAACATAATTCTTCGATAAGAGCTGATTTTTTGCTGTGACTGGAGGTATCCTCATGAAAACACTGTTTTTTATCTTTTTCCTGTTTCTGCTTTTCTTCTGTCTGTACTTTTACTGCATTATGCCCAGGTTTTCCAGAAAAAAACAGGTACATAAATTCATGCATCACTTATTCGCCCATCGGGGATTTTTCACGCCTGACCAGCGTATTCCCGAAAATTCCATGCCTGCCTTTCTCGCGGCAGCAGAAAACGGATATGGAATTGAGATGGATATCCAGCTGACCAAAGACAACCAGGTGGTGGTTTTCCATGACCATACTCTGACCCGCATGTGCGGCATTGATCTTCCGGTCCGTGAACTCACCTATGAGGAACTGCAAAAATTTCCCCTGGCAGGTACACAGGAGCGGATTCCTCTTTTTAAAGATGTGCTGAAAGCAGTTCATGGAAGAGTCCCTCTTCTGGTAGAGATCAAACTTCCCACCTTCCGGACACTTACCTGCGCCCTGGCAGATGAACTTCTCAGGGAATATTCAGGAAGTTACTGCATAGAATCTTTTAACCCCCTTGCACTTTTGTGGTACCGCAGACACAGAAAAGATGTTGTCCGGGGACAGCTCTCCGCCAATCTGACGCGTCCGGTTGCCGAAGGCGGATATGTGCTGTGCTTTCTTGTGCAGCATTTGCTGCTGAACTTTATCGGAAGACCGGATTTTATTGCCTATTGCTATAAAGACACCCAAAACGTCAGCTTCCTTTTGAATAAATGTCTGTACAAAACCCCTGTCTTTGCCTGGACAGTACGCTCCCAGGAAACTTTTGAAAAATATCAAAGCAAATTTGATTCTGTAATTTTTGACAGTTTTGTTCCAACTCATAAACATAGTATTTAAATTTATTAAACATCTATAAAGAGCATTGTTATAAAAAAAACACTGTGTTATAATGAACCCGCGAAAGAAAAATTTTTTCCATAAGAAATTAAAATGCCTGACTATTATGAATGTGAGATGAATTTATGGAGTTATTAAAAAAATATAAACACGCATGGGTAATTCCCATATACGGTATTTTGTATCTGCTTGCCTTTCAATATGTAGAGCAGAGACGAGTACGTCCTTACATCATCCATATGAAAATTGATGATTATATTCCTTTCTGCGAATATTTCATCATCCCTTATTTTTTATGGTTTGCTTACATTGCTGTCACCGTCTTTTACTTTACATTCATTAACAGAAATAAAAAGGAATATTGGCAGCTGGTCTGTTCCCTGGGCATCGGCATGACACTGTTTATCCTTGTCTCCCTGCTCTTCCCCAATGGTCAGGATCTGCGTCCGTCACTTTCCAATGCAGAGGACAGCATTTTTATTGAACTGGTGCGGTATTTATATAAAATAGATACCCCTACCAATATTTTCCCCAGTATTCACGTATTTAACTCCGTTACCTGCTGCATTGCCATCTTCAGGCACAAACCATTCCGGAGACACAAGATGTTCCTGACCGGGACAGCAGTTCTGACTGTGCTGATCGTTCTGGCTACCATATTTTTAAAACAGCATACTCTGATCGACATGATAGCAGCTTTTGCACTGAATATCTTCTGCTATCAGCTGCTGTACAAGACGCGAACTGTAAAAGAAAAACAGCCTGCACGGGTAAGAGCATAGAAAAAGATGCCGGACAGAAATCCTCTTTCCATCCGGCACCTTTTTTATACCAGCTTTTTATCAGTTAAATCCATAAAACTTCTGTGCAACTCTGTAGATTGCCACAGAAATGTCTCTTCCTTTATTTCCCGGCAGATTCACTGCACGGCCTAAGATTCCCAGTCTTAATTTTCTGTACACATGAATATCCGCATCTTTTAAATACTTCCACAAATCTTTCTTCTTTTCCAGATTTTCTCCCGTGCCCGACCGCAGAAGCATAATAGAAGATACCGTAGTAATAATATCAAGGTAGCGAAGCATATACTGCTTCATATGTTTATCAGAAAATTTTTTTCCGGCAATAGTATCGATCATCAGCCGATTGACCAGAAGCTGCTGGTCAATTCTTTTGATCATTACCTGCTCATTCACTGACTGGTCATCTCTTCCAATGAAATAACGGTAGAAATTTACATCCATGTAGTACATAGTACGTACTGAAGGCAGCGGCTGATAAACAAAGAGATTATCCACATAAAAAGTGTGTTTTGGAAGTTCCAGCCCACATTCTCTCAGGAGTCCCGTCCTGTAGATCACAGAATGCATAAGAATATATTTACCCACCGGCATTTTACTGATCTCCTGCCAGGTAAAAATCCTGCCCTCCGGCAGATAACGCTTATAGCGCATTACTTTTTTTCTCTTTGCCCCGCTCTTTTCATATACAAAATTGCTGATCATCATATCGAGAGTCTCAGGTCCCCCTGCAATCTCCCGCAGTTTTTCAAGAATAGCCATATAGGCTTCTTTATTCACCCAGTCATCACTGTCCACTACTTTGAAATAAAGCCCCTGTGCACTCCGGATTCCCGCGTTGACCGCCTCCCCATGGCCGCCGTTCTCCTGATGGATTGCCTTTACGATTCCCGGATATTTCTCAGCATATTCATCAGCAATTTTTGCCGTATCATCTTTGGAACCATCATCTACGATCAGAATTTCTACCAGATCTCCCCCTTCAAGAAGAGAATCTACACAATTTCTCATATACTCCTGTGAATTATAGCAGGGAACCGCAATTGATAACAGTTTCATCTAAAAGTCCTCCTCAATATATTTTCTATATGCCGCAAATGCGGAAGGAATTGGATATTTTCCTTTTGATTCCTTTTTATCCACAAATATCAGCTTTCCTTTTTCTTTTTCTTCTGTTGATGCAACTTTTACAAAATAACCTTTCATATGCCACTCCACATGGGAAAAAATATGCTTCGCTTCTCCCGCATCTTTGATATGCAGAGGAAGAAGCCCCAGGCTTTCAATATACTCCAGCACCTCTTCTCTGGAGGCATATCCCTCTGTGTTAGGCAGTTCATACAGACCTGCCAGAAGTCCCTTGGGCGGACGTCTGCATATGGCAAATTCCTGTCCATTCTGTATAACAAGAACTGTTCTTTCTTCAATTCTCCGCTGTTTTTTTTCTGCCTTTTTTGGATATTGAAGCTCTGTTCCTCTTTCATGTGCCCCGCACAGATGTGCCAGCGGACAGCTTTCACATCTGGGTGCCCCATTGGGCACGCACACAGTAGCCCCAAGCTCCATCAATGCCTGGTTAAACTCTCCCGGGGTATCCGACGGCATGATCATGCGCAGCATCCCCTCTATTTTCTTTCTGGTAGATTGTTTTAAAATATCATCCTCATCCTCTGTAATCCTGGCAAGAACGCGGAATACATTCCCATCTACCGCCGGCTCAGGGATTCCGTAGGCGATCGATGCCACTGCACCTGCCGTATAGCTTCCGATTCCCGGAAGTGAAAGCAGCTTCTGATAATCTGCCGGCAGCTGCCCGCCGTACTTTTCCATAACCTCTTTTGCCGCCTTCTGCATGTTTTTTACCCGGTTATAATATCCCAGTCCTTCCCACAGCTTCAGAAGCTTTTCCTCCTGACAGCCTGCAAGAGCAGGAATATCAGGAAGCTGCTGTATAAATCTGGCATAGTATTCCTTCACTGCTTCCACCCTGGTCTGCTGCAGCATGATCTCCGAAATCCACACATGATACGGTGTGGGGTCCTGCCTCCAGGGCAGCTCTCTCTTATTTTCCCTGTACCATAAAAGTAAAGGTTCTACTGTCTGTTCTAACATATAGGCTCCTTTTTCTCTGTCCAAATACACCCTAACAGGTTTTGCCAGTTTAATCAAGTCTTTTCTCACGGTACAGGTGTACGCAAGGATCTTCACCCCTTTGTTCTCTGCTTCCTTAAGTGCCTCCCGAAATTCCGGCTGTGCAGCATCATTTGGTTCAAAATACTTTACGTCCTCCATCTGTATTACAAACATAATATACGCCTCGTATCCGTCTTCTATACATCTGCACAGTTCCCGAATATGTTTTATTCCCCTCTGGGTGGGGGCATCGGGAAATCGGACAACGCCGTCCTCTTCCAAAGTCACTCCTTTTACTTCCATAAAAATCTTGCGTTTTCCTGTCTCTATATACAAATCAAACCTGGAATTTCCGTAAGTAACTTCCCTCCTGATCTTCGCATCCCTGCCAAAAAATCTGCTCTCCTTCAGCCACTCTTCTGCCGCGGCATTGGGTATCTGAGAATCCATATTGATCAGTCTTTCACCCTTTTTCACCGCGATCAGATCATATTTTGTCTTCCTGTTGGGATTGCTGCTTTTCTCTAAAAATACAGAAGCGCCGGGAACCAATAATTCCCGGCACCTTCCTGTATTCTTTACATGACAGATTTCCTCCCTGCCGCCTGTCTCCACATGAGCAATAAAGCGGTTGGGTCGTGCTTTGAAGATTCCCTCTTCTATCTGCTGGTATCTCATTTTCAGTCTCCTGTCTGCTCTTCTGTCAGTCCTTCATACACTTCTTTTACACTATCAAAAATATATGTGGGCTTTACATCACCCTGGCAGATATCTTCCATGGAAGCCTCTCCTGACAGTACGCAGATGGTATCCACGCCTGACCGCTCCCCTGTCCTGATATCTGTATAAAGCCGGTCACCTATGATCACTGTTTCTTCTTGTTTTTTATTCAGCTTTTTCAATACACAGTTTACCATAACAGGCTCCGGTTTTCCAACAAAAAATGGTTCTTTTCCCGTGGCATTTTTCAGCATAATGCTCATGGAACCACAATCCGGAATATATCCGAAACTTACAGGACAGACAAGATCCGGATTAGTAGCAAGATAAGGCAGGTCCTTTCCCAGCATGATACAGGTATCTCTGATCTTTTCTGACGTATTCTCCGTATCAAAGCCTATCAGTACCACCTGAGCGCTGTCATCTGCCTGCGTAACAACCTCAATCCCTGCCCCCTTCAGCTCCTTTACCAAAGACCGGGTTCCCATGCAGTATACCCTTTTTCCCGGGTAATGCTCCTGTATGTATGCAGCAGTGGCCTGACTGGAAGTATAAAAATTTTCATATCCGGCATCAATCCCCATTTTCCGGACTTTTTTCACATAATCCTCTACCGACTTAGAAGAATTATTAGTAATGAACACATACTGTGCTCCCCGTTTTTTCAGTTCTCTGAGAAAGTCCAGCGTTCCGTCAAAAATCTGATCTTCCTTGTATATGGTCCCATCCATATCCAAGAGATATAAAGTCTTTTCTCTCAGCTTATCTGCATTTTTTCCCTGTTTGTCCAGCATGTTTTCTCCTCTAACTGGTTTTTGCACGGACATTCCTTGTGGCAATCATATCCACACCTGTGCCTCCCACATTTCTCAGCACAGTATCTCCGATTTTTACCGGAGCATCTATCTGGATACCTTTGAGTGCCCTGGAACATTCCGCAATTTTTTCTTTTGGAATGTCAGAAGCTGTCTTAACAGAAACAACCGGGAGAATTCCACCTCTTACCTTGACGCTGGAGGTTACGATACGGGTCGGATTTGTCACTTCTTTTTCTCCGTACGCTTTTCCCTTGGGGCAGGTATTTCCCTCGACCTTTACTACTTCTTTTCCTTCCATGGTTACAGTCAGGCTGCAGCCTAACGGGCAGCTTATACAGGTTAATTCCTTTACTTCTGTCATCATGCTTCCTCCACTCTCATAACAATTTTATCCAAACCTTCCTCTGCTGTCAAATCTGTTTTTTTCAGCACAACTTGTTCCATTTCCCCCGGAGCAAGTTTTCTTTTCTTCTTATGCAGGATTCTCTTGTCCCCGCAGTATACACTTACATAGGCGTCTCTGTAAACCGCGCCTACACGGAACCGCACTGTAAGATTTTCTTCCATATGTTCTGTACGGATGATCTGAGGAACACTGTAGCGGATCCCCCCTTCTGTCTGGATCCGAATGGTCTGTTCTTCTTCTGTTTTTCCTATGCTGTCCCAGCTTCTGATATACTCTGCAGCATGACTTCCTGCTCTTGCTGCTTCCTCAGATACATAATCCACCAGGTCATGAACATGAAGCACATTTCCGCAGGCAAATACGCCTTCCACATTGGTCTCCAGGCTTTCATTTACCACAGGTCCTGAGGTAACTCTTGAAAGCTCTACTCCCATTTTTCCGGAAAGTTCGTTTTCCGGAATCAGTCCGCAGGATAACAGCAGTGTATCACAGGAATAGAATTCCTCTGTTCCGGGAATAGGCTTTTTATTTTCGTCCACTTCTGCCAGTGTGATTCCTGTGACTCTCTCTTTTCCCTGAATATCCACTACCGTATGGCTTAATTTCAGAGGAATGCCGAAATCATTAAGGCACTGAACAATATTTCTCTGAAGTCCCCCTGAATAGGGAAGAAGCTCTGCCACTACCTTAACCTTTGCGCCTTCCAGAGTCATTCTCCTTGCCATGATCAGACCAATGTCTCCAGATCCCAGGATCACTACTTCTTTTCCCGGCATATAGCCTTCCATATTAACAAGCCTCTGGGCTGTTCCCGCAGTATAAATCCCTGCCGGACGATATCCTGGGATATTCAGCGCTCCCCTTGGGCGTTCCCTGCAGCCCATTGCAAGAACTACTGCTTTTGTCTTTAAAAACATCAGTCCGTCTTCCCGGTTCATGGCAGTTACCATCTTACTTTTTCCTTCTTTGCTGATATCCAGGACCATAGTATTTAATTTATACGGAATTTCCAGCTTCTCAGCTTCTTCAATAAAACGATACGCATACTCCGGTCCTGTCAGCTCTTCTTTAAATGTATGCAGTCCAAAACCATTATGGATACACTGATTTAAAATGCCTCCCAGTTCATGGTCTCTCTCCAGGATCAGCAGATTATGGATCCCTTCTTTTTTTGCTGAAATTGCTGCCGCCAGCCCTGCCGGGCCGCCACCTACGATAATTAAATCATATTCTCTCATATTCTCAATCCCCTTTTATAAATCTTCCTTTATGGCTCCTGTCAAAATCCTGGATTCTCCTCCTGCTTTTGTCAGCTCTAGCGGGTCCTTGTGAAGCTCCCTGGAAAGAATCTCCATCGTTCTGGGTGAACAAAATCCAGCCTGGCATCTTCCCATGCCTGCTCTCGTCCTCCTCTTGACCCCGTCCAAAGATTTTGCTCCCAACGGTCTGTGAATCGCATTTAGAATCTCACCTTCTGTAACAGTCTCACATCTGCAGATCACATTGCCGTATGCGGGATTTTCAGCGATCAACGCCTGGATTTCTTCTGGTGTGGATTCTGCTATACAGGGGATATCTTTTCTCTCTGCCTGGAAATCATCTTTTTTCTCCCCGTGGAGTTTTTCTGCAATTATCTCTGCCAGATACTCTCCAATTGCCGGTGCGCTTGAAAGTCCCGGAGATTCGATTCCCGCTGCATTGAAGAAGCCCTCTGCTCCCTCTGCCTCGCCCAGTACAAAATCCTCGTCTTTTTCTGTGGCGCGCAGACCGGCGAAAGAAGTGATCACCATATGGAGCGGAACATTTTCCGCGCTGATCTTCGCCATAGTCGCTGCTTTGTCAAGTCCCTGTCGGGTAGTGTTTACCCCCTCTTTATTTTCAATATCTTCCGCAGTAGGACCTACCAGAAGATTTCCATGTACAGTAGGAGTAATAAGAACGCCTTTGCCCATTTTTGTAGGAAGCTGGAAGATTGTATGAGACACAAAATCCCCTGCTTTTTTATCCAGCAGATAATACTCCCCTTTTCTCGGTGTAATGGAAAGTTTTCTGCTGCTCACCATATTATTCCATTTATCTGCATAAACACCTGCAGCATTGACCACACATCTTGTTTCATAAATTCCTTTATCTGTCTGGAGGCTATATCCATTTTCTGTTTTCTCTATGTTCTCCACCTGTGTATCAAATGCAAATTCCACACCGTTTACATTGGCATTTTCCGCCAATGCAATGGTAAGCTTAAAGGGACATACAATTCCTCCCGTAGGGGCAAAGAGCACTGCTTTTACTTCCGGTGACAGATTTGGCTCCATTTCCCAGATTTCTTTTCCGTGCAGGATACGAAGCCCGGGAACACCATTTTTCTCTCCCTTTTCTTTCAGTTTCTCCAATTTAGGAAGATCTTTTTCATCAAAGCAGAGAACAAAAGATCCATTCTGTTTGTATGGAAAATCCAGCTCTCTGGACAATTCTTTTATAAGGCTGTTTCCCCGAACGTTCATTTTTGCCTTCACACTGCCCGGTACTGCGTCAAATCCTGCATGGACAATAGCACTGTTTGCTTTGGATGTCCCACAGCACACGTCCTCTTCCTTTTCCAGCACAACTGTTTTCAGCCGATATCTTGACAATTCTCTCGCTACCGCACTTCCGGTCACTCCGGCTCCAATAATCACTACATCATACATTTTCTATTCCTCCTTATTTCTTTTCTTCCATAGAAGAGACACTTTGTGAACTGCCTATTGTCAATCGAGTAGGGGAGATTTTATCTCCCCTCTCACACCTCCGTACATGCCGTTCGGCATACGGCGGTTCAACATAACTTCAAAGCATGGCGCTCATTGTAATAGTCAAGACAGCTTATAAGTCCTGCTTTGGTTAGTACCTCTTTAGAGATTGCCCTGACAACGCA
>CALWHD010000115.1 GCA_944380235.1 uncultured Blautia sp. | reverse complement strand
CTTGCCAGCGGAACAGTAAGTGCTGGCTTATATTATTATTCGGTGTCATTGAATAACAAGGAACTTCCAGCCCTTTCTCCTTTGGAGATAAAGGAGGTTTGTGACAGTAAAGCTACACCGGATGAGCATGGATTCTACTATGAAACTTATGATTCTTATGAAGCGTTATGTAAGAATCTTGGAATAAAACTGCTCAACAACGATTATTCTAACGAGAATCCTTATATGATTATTAAAAGAGATACCAACAATTTAGATTATAATTGGATCGATATCCAGGCATATATTATAGGAGATATAACAAACATTCGATACGTATCCGATACAGAGTCGTACAAATGGGAAAGAGGTGATTTGTTTGGATCTCCGATAGATATGGATATTTGGATTGTAAATTCTGAGGCACAGCTTCAGCATGGATTTGAATTTGAATTTTTAGGCATGTACGAATTTATAGAAACGTATATAGCAAAAGAAGGATTCAAGGTAAATATTCTGAGAGACACGTCGGTTATTGAAGATGAAGCCAAGAAGATAAAACCAAAATATATTGCAATTTTTGTTGCAGATGGAATCCAATATAATCTTTCTGGATTAACAACCTTGGAAACTTTTAAAGATATTTTAGATTCCTTTCATTATTAAGAGATAACAACTTTGATTATCTCAAAAAAGCTCGGAAATACGTGCAAATCACAGGATAAGGTCACCGAATTTTCGCTTAAATTACTGCTTTTGGAATGAGCTTTGACACACTTACTACTTCCCGTGAACTGCCCTGCCACCCAGACGGTACATCAAATTAAAATTGAATACGACACCGCAGAAGTGGCGTTCTCTGATCCCCCTTGTGGGAGAAAAGAACGCCGCTTTTTCGTCCAAATTCAGAAAAGAGGACAGCTCTATGAAACAAGGTACTTTGATTTTAGACAAGCAAGCAGACCACTATAACATCCGCTTTGATCTGGCAGACTAATACAGCGGACTAATCCTTTGACGTGATGGTGGGAGGCAAATGGCGGCTTACCCACATTGAAATGGCCGAGGACTGGGATCTGATGGATATCTGCTTTGACGATCTTTCTGGCCTGCAGGTGCGAGTTTAAACTATCCCTCTTCCTGCCTGCTGGACTTACAAAGGAGAGATAGTAATTGCAGGAGGAAGTAGTCCAGAAAACCATAGCGTTAGCGATGAAAATCGGGAAGTTGACCGATAAAGTGTTGCAGGTAGCCATAAAGAAATTTCTGACCGCCTGACAAAAGAGTAAAACCAAACTGCACCATGGCCAACAAAGCCTGCTGGAGTTCAAAAAGGGCAGTTCGGCGCCTCCTCTATCTTCATAATTTAATCCTAAACTAAATTTGATACAGACTCTTCTTCCAATAAGTTTTTAGATGAAGCATCTTTGCTACGAATTATTATATAAGATACCAGTAAAAGATTTAGATTTTTTACCATGAAAGCAAATATAAAACTTCCAAAATAGAACACTTGTTCTGGTTAAGGATTTGTGATACACTGTGCTAAGAAGGAAAACGATAAAAATGAGAGGAGGAACTATATGGAAGATATTGAAGGAAAAGATACAGTATCAAAAGAGACTGCAAAACATGAAAAGGAGCAAATGCGGTATATCGCCATAGATCTGAAGTCCTTTTATGCTTCGGTAGAGTGCATAGAGCGCGGTTTGGATCCCCTACAGGCTAATCTTGTAGTTGCAGATCCTTCCAGAACGGACAAGACCATCTGCCTGGCAGTTTCTCCAGCACTGAAAAGTTTGGGGATTCCCGGGCGGCCGCGTCTGTTTGAAGTAATCCAGCAGGTGAAAGAAATTAACGTGTGGCGTCAACGGGCTGCCCCGGGACAAAAATTTGCTGGCAGTTCCATTTATGTTCCGGAGCTGGCAGAGAATCCGGCACTTTCATTAGATTATATTGTTGCACCGCCGCAGATGGCTCATTACCTCCGCAAAAGCGCAGAAATATACGGAATCTATCTGCGCTATATAGCTCCAGAAGACATTCATCCCTATTCGATTGATGAGGTGTTCATTGACGCAGGAGCGTATCTGGAAACATACGGGCTCACAGCCAGGCAACTGGCCGGAAAAATGATGCGGGAAGTAATAAAGGAAACCGGGATAACTGCTACGGCCGGGATAGGGACCAATCTGTACCTTGCGAAGGTCGCTATGGATATTGAGGCAAAACACCAGGAAGCAGATGCAGACAGCCTTCGGATCGCAGAGCTGGATGAAATGGAGTATCGGCGCCGGCTTTGGTCCCACACTCCTATCACAGATTTCTGGAGAGTGGGCAGAGGTTACGCGGAAAGGCTGGCAGAATATGGGCTTTATACCATGGGAGATATTGCTCTATGCTCTGCTGGAAAACTCGACAGTTTCCGGAATGAAGAATTATTATACCGTCTATTTGGCGTAAATGCTGAACTATTGATAGATCATGCGTGGGGGTGGGAGCCATGCACCATGCAGGATATCAAGGCATATAAACCGAAGAGCAATAGTGTATGCTCCGGGCAGGTCCTCCAGTGCCCTTATACGTTCGAAAAGGCCGGAATTGTGCTGAAGGAAATGGCGGATGACTTAGCTCTGTCTTTAGCTGGAAAGGGGCTTATGGCAAATCAACTGGTCCTTACGGTAGGGTACGATATTGAGAATATCCGCAGAAAAAGAAGCCGGAAGGAGTATGCTGCTTCCGGCGGCAGTGAGAGAGACCGGTATGGCCGTGAAGTTCCCCGGCATGCGCATGGAACCGCCAATTTAGGGAAATATACTGCTTCGTCTGTATGTTTCATGGAAGAGACAATGAACCTATATGAGAGGATTGTGGATCAAAATCTGCTCATCCGCCGTCTTACTCTGTCTGCAGAGCATGTTTGTATGGAGGCTGAGGTGAATCAAGAACCGGAAATGGAGCAGCTGGACCTATTCACTGATTATGCTGCAAAAGAAAGAGAACGGGAACAGGAGAAGGCAGCTGAGGATAAAGAAAGACGGCTGCAGAAGGCTTTGCTGGATATAAAAGAGAAGTATGGGAAAAACGCGATTCTTCGTGGGACCAGCTTTTTAGAGGGGGCGACAGGGCGCGAAAGGAACGAACAGATAGGCGGGCATAAAGCCTAGATATTAGCTGTCGGCTGCGGAGAATCCTGGAGAGAACTGGGGAGAGGCCCCCATTTGCTGGGCAGGGAGAGTCCCAAGGAAAGAATCTGCCGGAGTGTGGAAATGTTTCGAGAAGATTGATATAAGGCAAACGGCTATACGGGAGAAGCAAAACGTATGGGAAGAAAATATGTAAAGATGATAGATACAAGGCTGATGGCAGAAGCCGGAAAACAGAGTTATGAAAAATTTATGAAAGCAGATAGGCCAGGCCTTCGCAGCCATAATCGTATGCCACAGATAAATCGGGCCGCCCAATTTGCCCCGTTTGCTGCTTTAAGTGGGTTGGAAGATGCGTTTCAGGAGGAGGAAAGAGATACGGAGGAAGAAAAAATGTTGTCGGATGAGGTGTGGTCAGAACTGAACTATACACTTCAGGCACTGTTGTCGGAAGATGGGCAGCCAATGGTGAAGGTCACATATTTTCAGCCAGATGTAGCCAAGGATGGGGGAATATACAAAGAGGTGTCCGGAAAGTTTTTGGGAGTGGACAGGTTCAACCGGGAGCTTTCCTTGTCAGGAGGAGTCTATATTTATTTGGACCGCATATCCGCAATAAAAAAAGTTGAGAAAAGCATTGATTTATAGTATTGATATGATATAATATAAACAAGAAATAAATCAATAGTATAAATCAATACTATGAAAACAAAATTGTGGAGGTGCGGTATGGTAGCGAAATGGTACAATTCGAATGCTGCTTTGGCAGCAGGGATGGTGGGGATCAGCAGTGAGGATATTCGGAAATTCTCCAGAGGAGTTGTTTCTCGGATATACGATGAGAAGGAAGGAGAAGAGACGCAGGAGAATTCTCTTGAAGACCCTGCCAT
>CALWHD010000114.1 GCA_944380235.1 uncultured Blautia sp. | reverse complement strand
TGAATTTGCCTGCTGTATCAGCAAACGCGTCCCCCGCATTTACATAAAAAACGGACAAGTAAAAGAATAAGATAAAAATACGTTGGATATTCATGAATACACACGGAAAAACTGGGAAACCTCATAGTGTAATGGGGAGCCCCTAAGAATTTTAGTAATCGGAGTGTGAAATGTGTGGTTATCAAACGTGGAGATATTTTTTATGCGGATCTGCGTCCTGTGGTAGGAAGTGAACAGGGAGGAATCCGGCCGGTTCTGATTATTCAGAACGATGTTGGGAACAAGCACAGCCCGACCGTGATCTGTGCCGCGATCACATCCAGAATGAATAAGGCAAAGCTGCCTACCCATATTGAAATTGATGCGGCATCTTATGCCATTGTAAAAGATTCCGTGATCCTGCTCGAGCAGCTGCGCACCATTGACAAAAGACGGCTGAAGGACAAGGTCTGCCACCTGGACGCGGAGATTTTAAAGAAAGTTAATCATGCCCTGTGCATCAGTCTGGAGCTTCCGCTTTCGGGACAGTCAGGAAATTAATAAAGCGCTGCAGAGGTTTTTACATAGTATGCAGAACACGAGAATCTTGACGAACAGCAGGGAAAATGGTATTTTATTCATGGCGGGAGAAGCGATAGCTGTTCTCACGGGAGTAAATTACAATAAAGAAAGAAGGAATAGAAAAAGTTTATGGACGACGGGAGTACCCCTTTTGGGGTGGTAATCGTATTTATTTTATTTATTCTCATTAACGGGATTATGTACGGATTTGGATCAGCAATTCAGAAAGTGAGTGAAGAGGACATAGAGGAAAGGTCAGGGGGAAAGACAGATAAGAAATCTGCCTGGCTGCTGAAAGTAACAGAACACCCTATGCCGGTGATCAATACCATATTGACTACGGCTACGCTTTTAAGTGTTTTGACCGGATATATCAGCATACGGGGTATGACACCTTATGTACTGCTCTGGCTCACACGTTTTCAGGATATTCTGAACACAGAGATTCCCCTGTGGATTCTCCGGGATATAGCACTCGTACTGGTAATGATTTTTTCTCTGATCATTCTCATTTCTATGGGAATTCTTGCTGCAAAAAAGATTTTTGCCAGCAAACCTGTAAACTGGGTGTACCGCACTGCAGGAATCGTAAAATTTTTTGTTACTGTATTTACACCTCTGAATTTTGTGATCGTAAAGCTGTGCAATGTGATTGTACGTCTTTTCGGTGTAGATCCTCATAAAAAAGAGGATGATGTCACGGAAGAGGAGATCATTTCCATGGTAGATGATGCCCATGAAAAAGGTGTGATCGAAGAAAATGAGGCAGAGATGATCCAGAATATCATGGAGTTTTCTGAGACAGAGGCACAGGATATCATGACGCACAGAAAAAATATCAATGCTATTGATGAAAACACTACGTTAAAAGATGCGCTGGGCTACATGCTGAACAGCACCAATTCCAGATATCCTGTATACAGAGAGGATATTGACAATATTATCGGAATTCTTCATTTAAAAGATGTGACCATGCAGATGATCAATTCAAATTGTCAGGATCTGCCTATCGGAACAATTCCAAATTTGATCCGTGAGGCAGTCTACATACCGGAGACCAGGAATATCAATGATCTGTTTAAGCGTATGCAGGCAAAGAAAATCCACATGGTTATTGTGGTGGACGAATACGGACAGACATCGGGAATTGTTACAATGGAAGATATTCTGGAAGAGATCGTGGGAAATATTTTGGATGAGTATGATGAGGAGGAAAATTTCATTCAGATTCAGACGGATGACTCCATGATCATGGAAGGACTGACTCCTCTGGAGCAGGTGGACGAGGTTCTGGATTCTGATTTCGATGAGGAAGAGTTTGATACTTTAAACGGATATCTTACTTCACTTCTGGGACATGTGCCAAATATGGCAGAAGATAAGGAAATCAGAGCAAAAGGCTATTTATTTACCATTTTATCAGTGGAAAATAATACAATACAAAAAGTCCGGGTAGAGAAACTGCCCGAAGAAGAAAAAGGAGAAGAAACATGTCAGGACATTCAAAATACGCAAACATAAAGCACAAGAAGGAAAAAAACGATGCAAAAAAAGGTAAGATCTTTACTGTCATCGGAAGAGAAATCGTTGTAGCGGTAAAGGAGGGCGGCCCTGATCCGGCAAACAACAGCAAGTTAAGAGATGTTATTGCCAAGGCAAAAGCAAATAATATGCCTAACGATACCATTGAAAGAGGAATTAAAAAAGCAGCCGGAGATGCTAATGCAGATAATTTTGAAAAGCTGACTTACGAAGGCTATGGCCCGAATGGTGTTGCTATTATTGTAGAGACACTGACAGACAATAAGAACCGCACTGCGGGAAATGTGAGAAGCGCTTTCACAAAAGGAAATGGAAACATCGGAACTCCCGGCTCAGTTTCCTTTATGTTTGATAAAAAGGGACAGATCATCATTGACAAAGAAGAGTGTGAAATGGACGCAGATGACTTAATGATGACAGCTTTAGATGCAGGTGCAGAAGATTTTTCTGAGGAGGAGGACAGCTTTGAAGTTCTTACCTCTCCGGATGATTTCAGTGCGGTAAGAGAGGCTCTGGAAAAAGAGGGGATCCCCATGGCTGAGGCTCAGGTAGCAATGATTCCTCAGACCTATGTAACCCTCACAGATGAGCAGGATATTAAAAACCTGCAGAAGACCCTGGATCTGCTGGATGATGATGATGACGTGACTGACGTTTGGCATAACTGGGACGAATAAAAAAGAATCCGTTTTCACATAATACCTCCAGAAGAAACCTGGAGGTATTATTATGTCTGAAAGAAAAAAAGAAGAACTGGAAAAGACCGAGCAGCAGAATGAACTGGTAAAGGAAACTGGAGAAGCCATGCTCTCTGAGAATGAAAAAGAATATCATATTCAGCTTCTGACTATTATCGGGGAAGTAGAAGGTCATGAATGTCTTCCCAATAACAGCAAAACTACCAAATATGAACACATTCTGCCTAAACTTGCGGTGATTGAGGACAGCAGAGAGACGGACGGACTTCTGATTTTATTAAACACCGTAGGCGGAGATGTAGAGGCCGGACTTGCCATTGCAGAGATGATTGCTTCTTTAAGCAAACCTACAGTATCTCTTGTGCTGGGAGGAGGACATTCTATCGGCGTACCTATGGCGGTTTCAGCGGACTATTCCTTTATTGTTCCAAGTGCCACCATGGTGATCCATCCGGTACGCAGCAGCGGTATGTTTATCGGTGTAATGCAGAGTTACCGGAATTTGGAGAAAATCCAGGACAGGATCACCGGATTTGTTGCAGAACATTCTAATATGAAACAGGAGCGGATTGAGGAACTGATGCTGGATACTTCACAGTTGGTGAAAGATGTAGGAACCATGCTGGAAGGACCGGAAGCAGTCCGGGAAGGCCTGATCAATGAGGTTGGCGGTATTAAAGAAGCTATGAAAAAGCTGTATGAGCTGATAGCGGATTCAAAAGCAGAAAAGCCGGAGTGATTTTTACGGTTGTTCTTATAAAGGATTTATGTTAAAATTAACTTTTGATAAAAGTAGATTATACAAATGAAGAGGTTTTAGGAATGTCACTGATACAGGCACTTATTTTAGGAGTTGTACAGGGAATCACAGAGTTTCTTCCGGTGAGCAGCTCCGGACATCTGGCTATTCTGCAGAATATATTCAAACTGAATACAAACTATAGTGTTTTTTTTAATGCAATGGTGCATCTGGGAACACTGGCCGCTATTTTTGCTGCATTTAAAAAGGATATTAAGAAAATTCTGCTGGAGGCATGCAGATGTGTTTATGATATCCGGGAAAATGTAAAAACCGCTTTTTATAACAGAAAAGAGCAGGAGGCCAAACGGTATAAAATCATTATTTCCAATAATTACAGGAAGTTATTTCTTCTTCTTCTGGTATCCACTGTTCCCACTATTGTGGAAGGGCTGCTTTTTCAGAATCTGGTAGCAGCGGCAGGAAGCAATCTGCTTGCTCCTGCAATGGGGCTACTTATCACAGCCGTAGTACTGGTAGTTGCAGATTTTATTCCTGCAGGAGGAAAAATACCGAAAGATGTCAGTGTCGGGACGGCCTTTGGTATCGGTATCTGTCAGGGGATCACTGTATTTCCCGGAATTTCCAGGTGCGGCATTACGATTGCCGTGTGTCTGATGTGTGGATTTAACAGAAAATTTTCAGTAAAATATACGTTCCTTTTAGCAATCCCGACTATTTTGGGTGCCGCTGTACTGGAGCTTGCAAGCCTTCCTGGTTCCGGGATCACTGCTGTGGAGATTGCTTACTGTCTTGCGGCAGCAGCGGCCGCCGGGATTGTGGGATATTTTTGCATAAAAAAAATGTTGAGTATAATTCAGAAAAAACAGTTTCGCTTTTTTGCAGTTTATTGTTTCATCATCGGTGCAGCAGCGGCCGCTTATAGTTTTGCAGTTTAAAACACATGCATAAAGAGAGTAAAGCAGACGTATAAAGAAGGGGAGAGAATCATGGCAGCAGGAAAAAACAGCAGTGTCGGGCGCACTGCCGGAAAAAAGAAAACGTCAACCGGAAACAGAAAAAAAGGAAACAGTTCCAAAAAAACAGCGTCAAAAAGAACACGGAATAATGCAGAAGCCGGCATAAAGGCAGAGATTTTTCTCTGGATGGTGCTGGCTGTTTCTGTTGTACTGCTTGCCAGCAATTTTGGTATAGGCGGAATTGTGGGAAATGCAGTCAGCAGTTTTTTCTTCGGCCTTGTAGGTCTGGTATGTTATCCGCTTCCATTTTTTCTTTTTCTGGGAACCGCTTTTGTAATATCTAACCGGAGAAATCACAGGGCATACCGGAAGATGGCAGGATTCCTTCTTCTTTTCGTGGCATTGTGTATGTTGTTTCAGATGGTGACAGAAGGTGTTTCCCTTTCTCAGGATCTGGGAGATTATTACAGAATCTCAGCAGATTATAAAACCGGGGGAGGTATTTTAGGAGGAGTATTCAGCGGTCTGTGTTCCAGGGCCTTTGGGACTGCAGGAACGTATGCTATTATTATTGCGGCGGTTATGATTTCCCTGGTGTTGATCACCCAAAAATCTATGTTTGATCTGATCCGCAGGATAAGCCGTTCTCTTTACCGCTTTGCTTCTGCTAAACGGGAAGCGCATATAGAAAACCGGCAGGAGCGTATGGCACAGGCAGAGGAGAATGCCGGAAAAGAAAGAAGACGTACCAAAGCAAGGAATCTGGCCGGACTGGAACTGGAGAAACCTGTGGAACAGGAAAGCCCAAAAGCAAAGAAACAGGAAAAACGCAAAAGCGAAAAAGAGGAGATCTCAGATTATGGTTTTCCGGAAGCTCTTAACGGTGATATAGAGGAACTGCCGTTTCGTCCTGAGAATGCCTTCCCCATACAACGGGGGGATACTCCATCGCAGGATATGGAAGAGATCCTTGCGGAAGAGGTCCCTGCTATGGCAGTAAAAGAGGAAAAACCGCCCCGCTCTTCCCAGGAGGAAATCCGGCAGGGAATTCAGGAAGTCAAAGAAGAAATCGCCAGTAAGGAAGCACAGGAAAAAAAGGAGTATAAATATCCGCCTCTGAATCTTCTGAAAAAAGGAAAAAAGACCGGAGGGGATTCTGATTCACATTTAAGAGAGACTGCGGCAAAGCTTCAGGATACCTTACATAATTTCGGCGTGGATGTCAGTGTTACCAACGTAAGCTGCGGACCTACAGTTACCCGCTACGAACTTCAGCCAGAGCAGGGTGTTAAGGTAAGCAAGATCGTCAGCCTTACAGATGACATCAAATTAAATCTGGCGGCAACGGATATCCGTATCGAAGCGCCTATCCCTGGAAAAGCAGCGGTAGGGATTGAAGTGCCCAATGAAAAAAACAGTCCTGTCATGCTTCGGGATCTGCTGGCTTCTGAAGCCTTTCAAAATTGCGGCTCCAAGCTGGCTTTCGCGGCGGGGAAAGATATTGCTGGCCAGCCGGTAATCGCAGATATCGGAAAAATGCCCCATCTGCTGATCGCGGGCGCTACAGGTTCCGGTAAATCCGTATGCATTAATACACTGATCATGAGTATTTTATATAAGGCTTCTCCTGAAGAAGTCAAGCTGATCATGATTGATCCAAAAGTGGTGGAATTAAGCGTATACAACGGAATCCCTCATTTGTTTATTCCTGTGGTCACAGATCCGAAAAAAGCAGCAGGTGCCTTAAACTGGGCAGTGGCTGAGATGACAGAGCGATACAATAAATTTGCACAGTATAATGTAAGGGATCTGAAAGGGTACAATGAAAAAGTAGATTCCATTTCTGATATTGAAAATGAAAACAAACCAAAAAAAATGCCTCAGATCGTAATCATTGTAGATGAGCTTGCCGACCTGATGATGGTAGCTCCGGGAGAGGTGGAGGATTCTATCTGCCGCCTGGCACAGCTTGCCCGTGCCGCCGGAATTCATCTGATCATTGCGACGCAGAGACCTTCTGTGAATGTCATTACAGGTCTGATCAAGGCAAATATGCCGTCCAGAATTGCTTTTTCTGTATCTTCAGGTGTGGACTCCAGAACCATCCTGGATATGAACGGTGCTGAAAAACTGTTGGGAAAAGGAGATATGCTTTTTTATCCCCAGGGATATCAGAAACCTGCAAGACTTCAGGGGGCTTTTGTCAGTGATCAGGAAGTAGCGGCTGTGGTGGATTTCCTTTCCAAGCAGCATCCTTCTGCCCAGTATGACAAAGAAATCCAGGAAAGGATCGAAGCTGTAAAAGACGGTGCTCAATCGGCAGCTCCTTCTGCCAGTGATAAGGATGCCTATTTTACAGAGGCGGGTAAATTTATTATCGAAAAGGACAAGGCTTCTATTGGAATGCTGCAGAGAGCTTTTAAGATTGGTTTTAATCGTGCAGCAAGGATTATGGACCAGCTCTGTGATGCCGGTGTGGTTGGCGAAGAAGAGGGTACAAAACCCAGAAAGGTTCTGATGTCCATGGAAGAATTTGAGAAATACATTGAGGAATATTTATAGAGAATGAGGATACCAGCCGATGAAATGCAAAAGCTGCGGTACAGAGCTGAAAAAAGGAGTTTTCTTCTGCCCTGTGTGCGGAAAAGAGGTTCAGTGGGTACCAGAATATAACACATTGGAAAATATAATGCGCCTAAAAAAAGCCGCTGAGGAAGAAAGACATAAAAAAGAACTGGAGGCTCAGAGGGAACGGGAGCGTGCCAAGAGACAGGCGGAAATAGAACGCAGAAAAAAAAGAAAAAAGAGAAATATCATCCTTGGAATGGTAGCTGCGATTGCTGCTGCCTGTGCCGGTGTGCTGTTTTATATTTATCAGAAGCAGAATAATTCGTTTGATTTCCAGATGGCTCAGGCAGAGACAAAGTTCAGTAATAAGGATTATGAGGAAGCACTGAAATACGTGGAGCGTGCTCTTGCACTGCTTCCCCAGAATCCCCAGGCAAATATCCTGGAGGCCAAAATATACATGCAAAATGGAAATTTTGGGGCAGCAGAGTCTATTTTGCTTTCTGTGATCAAGGCAGATTCGGAGAATGTAAATGCTTACGGAGAACTTCTGAGGTTTTATGAGGAAAACAAAGAACCAGAAAAAATTCAGAAACTGATGGAAGATGCGTCAGCTGACATAAGAACATCTTATCCGGAGTACATCTGCCAACTTCCCCAGATCTCCCAAAAAGGCGGAGATTTTACAAAAGAGCAGGAGCTGACTTTTGATAAGTTTCAGGCGGATATCCAGATCTATTATACACTGGACAATACAGACCCGGATCAGAGCAGTATTCCTTATGAGGGAAATCCGGTACATATTGTGAGGGAGGGGAAAACCACTTTAAAATACATTGCCTACAATGAACTGGGCATTGCCAGTGAAATCGGTACAGAAGTTTATACGCTTACCTACCCGATACCTGATCCGCCTTCCATTACTCCCACATCAGGCAGGTATACGCCGGATATGACAATCCAGGTTACAGCTCCTGAGGGCTGTGAAGTGTATTATGCTTTTGACAGCACGCCTACCCAGCAGAGCGAGCGGTATACAGGACCGGTCAGTATTCCTCAGGGAGAACATATTTTCATGGCTATTGCTGTAGACTCCAGAGGAAAAATCAGCAGAACTGTCAGTGAGGCATATGTAAACTATGGCTGGTAATGCAAAAAAATCCCTGAAAAAATGACAGAATGAACAAAAATCAGTTTTTTTTATAGAAAGCGGATTGAATTATTATTCAATTTGTCTTATACTGAAGATTAGCAATCCTAACCATATATTGATAAATATGCAGATAACAGCATGAAAACAATATGCGGGGACAATAATGAGGAGGACATTATGTATAAGATTCTAAAAGCAGAAAAACTCAATGAGATTGTATATCTCATGGATGTTGAAGCCCCTATGGTGGCAAAACACTGCCAGCCGGGACAGTTTGTTATTGTAAAACTGGATGACGCAGGAGAGCGTATTCCCCTGACTATCTGTGACTATGACAGAGAAGCCGGAACCATTACCATCGTATTCCAGCCTATCGGAGCATCTACGGAGAGATTTGCAAAATTACAGGCAGGAGATGCCTTTGAAGATTTTGTAGGACCATTAGGATGCCCTTCCGAATTTATTCATGAAGATATAGAGGAATTAAAGAAAGAAAAAATTCTGTTCGTTGCGGGCGGTGTAGGTACAGCGCCTGTTTATCCTCAGGTAAAATGGCTCCATGAACACGGTATTGACGCGGATGTAATCGTGGGTGCAAAGACAAAAGACCTGATTATCCTGGAAAAAGAAATGGAAGCAGTAGCGGGAAACTTATATATCACGACAGATGACGGTTCCTACGGCAGAAGCGGTATGGTTACAAAAGTAATTGACGACCTGATGGCAGAAGGGAAAACTTATACAAAATGTGTTTCCATCGGACCCATGATCATGATGAAATTCTGCTGCCTTACTACAAAGAAATATGACATTCCTACCATTGTATCCATGAATCCGATCATGGTGGACGGTACTGGTATGTGCGGAGCCTGTCGTGTAATCGTAGGCGGAGAAGTAAAATTTGCCTGTGTAGACGGACCGGAATTTGACGGTCACCTGATCGACTGGGATCTTGCCATGAAGAGACAGCAGATGTATAAGACAGAAGAAGGAAGAGCGCTGTTAAGAGAACGTGAGGGAGACACTCATCACGGCGGATGCGGAAACTGTGGAGGTGACGAATAATGGGTAGCGTATTAGAAAAAGTTCCGGTCAGAGAACAGGACCCGAAGGTAAGAGCAACTAATTTTGAAGAAGTTTGTCTTGGATATAATAAAGAAGAAGCAATGGAAGAAGCAGCACGCTGCTTAAACTGCAAAAATGCCAAATGTGTAAAAGGATGTCCTGTTTCTATCAATATCCCTGCATTTATTCATGAAGTAAAAGAAGGTAATTTTGCGGAAGCATATAAAGTGATCGGTCAGTCCAGTGCACTGCCTGCTGTCTGCGGACGTGTGTGCCCGCAGGAGACACAGTGTGAGGGAGTCTGCATCCGCGGCGTAAAAGGCGAACCGGTTTCCATCGGAAAACTGGAGAGGTTTGTTGCTGACTGGGCAAAAGAAAACGGTATCAAACCAGAAGCTCCGGCTGAAAAGAACGGACATAAAGTGGCAGTGATCGGTTCTGGTCCTTCCGGACTGACATGTGCCGGCGATCTGGCAAAAATGGGATATGATGTCACAATCTTTGAGGCACTTCATCAGCCAGGCGGTGTTTTAGTATATGGTATCCCTGAGTTCCGTCTTCCAAAAGATAAAGTTGTAAAAGAAGAAGTGGAAAACGTAAAATCTCTGGGGGTTAAAATTGAGACAAACGTTATCATTGGTAAGTCTACTACCATTGATGAATTAATGGAAAAAGAAGGTTTTGAAGCAGTATTCATTGGTTCCGGAGCGGGTCTTCCTATGTTTATGGGAATCCCGGGAGAGGTTTCCAACGGTGTATTCTCTGCCAATGAATATCTGACAAGAAGCAATCTGATGAAAGCATTCCGTGACGACTATGATACTCCGATTGTAACAGGAAAGAAAGTTGTGGTCGTAGGCGGCGGAAACGTAGCAATGGATGCAGCAAGAACTGCTCTTCGTCTGGGTGCAGAAGTTCATGTTGTATACAGAAGAAGTGAAGAAGAACTTCCTGCAAGAAAAGAAGAAGTTCATCATGCAAAAGAAGAGGGCATCATTTTTGATCTTCTGACCAATCCGGTAGAAATCATTCCAGATGAAAATGGATGGGTAAAAGCAATTAAGTGCGTCCGCATGGAATTAGGCGAGCCAGATGCTTCCGGAAGAAGACGCCCGGTTGTGATCGAAGGTTCTGAGTTCGTCATGGATGTTGATACGGTTATCATGTCCCTGGGAACATCACCGAACCCGCTGATTTCCTCTACCACCATCGGATTGGACACCAACAGGAGAAAATGTATCATCGCTGATGAAGAGAATGGACAGACTTCCAAAGAAGGTGTTTATGCCGGCGGTGACGCAGTAACAGGCGCAGCGACTGTTATCCTTGCCATGGGTGCAGGAAAGGCTGCTGCAAAAGGCATTGACGAATTTATAAAAAATAAGACAAAATAAAAATAGCTGAATCTACATAAAGAGCTGCCGCATGAAAGATGATCAGGTATCCATTACCTCTCTGATAAGTGCGGCAGTTTTTTCTTTCCGCTGTAAATATATAGGAACGGATTTTGCAGAGAAAACCAGTATTTGTATGAGGTGAAAATTACTTCACGGAGGAAAAAAGAAAATGCACAGGATCACAGAATGGGTAAGAACAGAATTAAGAGAAAATGCGGAACAGGAATATCGGGAATTTCATAAATCTTTGGTGCCGGGACTGGAAAACATGCTGGGAGTTCGCATTCCAAAACTTCGGGAAATTGCAAAAAAAACCGCAAAAGAAGGGTACTGGGAGTTTGCTGAAGAGGCGGATCTGGATGTTTATGAGGAAATGATGATCCGCGGCATGATGATCGGATACGGAAAGCTTTCAGCCCGGGAACAGAGAGCTGAACTGGAAACATTTGTACCCAGGATCAATAACTGGGCAGTCTGTGACAGCTGCTGCAGTACTTATAAATTCATGAAGAAAGACCAGCAGGAATGGTTTTCTTTCCTCTGTTCATATCTAAAGTCTGAAAAAGAGTATGAAATTCGTTTCGCCGTGGTCTGTATGTTGGATTTCTTTATTAATGAGACATATATCAGCCGAGTTTTGAATTCTTTGGCAAATATCCG